>NZ_QPFC01000050.1:0-5756 GCF_003427465.1 Nocardiopsis sp. TNDT3
ACCCCCCGCCTCCCCGCCACCCGACCCGGCCGGGCGCACCGACGTGGAGGCGGCCCTCCTGGGCGGACGGTCGCGGGAGGACCTGGCGCGGCAGAGGCTCTCGCCCGCCGAGGAGCGGTTCGAACGGGGCCGGGCCACCCTGGGATGGGTCCTGGCCCCCGCGCTCGCCATCGTCTTCGCCCTGCTCCCGCTGGGGATGGACCGGCAGCAGCAGCTGCTCGCCGCGGTCCTGCTCGGGGTGATCGGTTTCGTTGGCGGTGCAGACCCCCCGTTCTTCAGGGCGGGGCAAGCCGCCCCCGCCGCAATGTCGTAGGGCGTGGCTACGGTGTGTGCTGGTTCGAGGGGAGGTGTTTTCTCATCATGTTGACGGGGTTTCGGTACCGGCTCGCGCTCACCGACGAGCAGGCCGAGTCGTGCCAGGTCTATGGCGATATCTGTCGGGCGGTGTGGAACACCGGCCTTGACCAGCGCCGTGAGGCCGTGTCCCGTTGGCGGCGCGGCCAGCGCCTGCCCTACTGCGGCTACCACCTCCAGGCCCGTGAACTGGCCGAGGCCAAGACCGAGGAGACCTGGCTTCAGGCCGCCCCCTCCCACATCCTCCAGCAGACCCTGCGCGACCTGGACCGGGCCTGCCGGGACCACGGCACGTTCAAGGTGCGATGGCGTGCCAAGGACCGGTGGAAGCCCTCCTTCCGCTTCCCCGACAGCGCATGGATGAAGGTCGAACGCCTGGGCCGCAGGTGGGGACGGGTCGAGCTGCCCAAGCTGGGGTGGGTACGGTTCCGCTGGTCGCGCGCACCCCGGGGCACGGTCCGTTCGGCCACCGTCTCCCGCGACGGGGCCTACTGGTACGTGTCGCTGTTGTGCGAGGACGGCCAGGCCACACCGGAGGCACATGAGCGTCCCGACAGCGCGGTAGGTGTGGACCGGGGTGTGGCGGTGGCGGTGGCCACCAGCGATGGAGACCTGCTCGACCAGGTGTTCCAGACCCCGAAGGAGGCCGAGCGCGAACGCCGTCTGCGCCGACGCCTGTGCCGCCAACGCAAGGGGTCGGCGAACCGGGCCAGAACCAGGGCCGCCCTGTCCGCGTTGACCGGGCGGGTGCGGGCTCGGCGCTCCGATTTCGCCGCCCAGACCGCGCACACGCTGTGTGCCAAGAACGCGGTCGTGGTGCTGGAAAAGCTCAACACCACGAACATGACGGCCTCCGCGAAAGGCACTGTTGAGGTGCCCGGCGTCAGCGTGCGTCAGAAGGCGGGGTTGAATCGGGCGATTCTGGCCAAGGGCTGGCACGGCCTCAAGCTGGCCTGTCACAACGCGGCCCGGCGCACCGGGACCCGGATCGTGGAGGTTGATCCCGCGTACACGTCCCAGACCTGTCACTCGTGCGGATACGTCGCGGCGGAGAACCGAGAGAGCCAATCGGTCTTCTGCTGCGGCAGGTGCGGGCACACAGCGCATGCGGACGTGAACGCGGCCCAGAACATTCTCACGCGCGGATGGACTAGCCCTTCGGGGTGAACCGTGCCAGCCTGCCGAGACCTCTGGGATGCCATGTCGGTGAAGCAGGAACCAGCTGCAGCCGCGAGGCGCGCAGCGCCACCGCCCCGCCAAGGGGCGGTCGGAATCTCCCTCGTTCGCGAGGGAGAGGAAGTCAACATCGCGCTCGTCCCGCTCATGGTCGCGCTCACCGGCATCGGAACCTGACCCGAGCCCTGCGGAGTCGATGCCGTTGGGATCAGGCCTTGATCTCGCGGAACCCGGGGACGCCGGTGAGGAGCACGACCGCCTCCCACAGACGCAGGGACTCCTCCCGGCCCGGCGGTTCGGTGACGACGGGGCCGAAGACCGCCCGCGGCGCGCCGTCGGCGCCGGCCAGGGCCAGGATCGGCGTTCCGACCTCGCCGGGCACCCGGCGCACGGCGTCGTGGTGGGAGGCGCGCAGGAAGGGATCGTGCTCCCCGGAGAGGCCGGCCCCGGCCAGGTCCCCGGGCAGCCCCGCCCGGCGCAGGGCGTCGGCGAGGTCGCCGATCCACCCGCTCTCCGCGGCGTCCTCCCCGGTCCACAGCGCCTCGTGGAACCGGCCGAGCGCCTCGTGCCCGTGGCCGCTCTGCACCGCCGCGCACACGCGGGCGGGGATCCACAGGTAGCCCTCCGTGTCGCCCTCGGGGTCCTCGTCCCGGCCCTCGTTGAGCACCGACAGGCTCATCACCCGCCACCGGACCGTGACCGGGCGCTCCCGGGCGACCCCGCGCAGCCAGCGCGCGGTGACCCAGCTCAGCGGGCAGGACGGGTCGAACCAGAAGTCGACCGTCCAGGGCTCGTGGGTCATGGCGGGGCCTCCTCGTCGCGGCGTCACGGCCGCCCGAGCGTGCTCTCCCTGGGCACCAGGGCGAACCCCGGGCGCACGCGGCGCGACTCGGCCGCGCCCTCCGCGCCGCCCTCCAGCCGGGCCAGCAGCGCGTCCACCGCGGCCCGCGCGATGGCCTGCTTGTGCGGCGCGATGGTGGTGAGGGCCGCCGTGCAGTAGCGGCCCTCCTCTATGTCGTCGAAGCCCACGACCGCGACGTCCTCGGGCACCCGCAGGCCGCGTTCGGTGAGCGTGCGCATGGCGCCGATCGCGATGAGGTCGTTGTAGCAGAAGACGGCGTCGGGCGCGGTCCCCGAGTCCAGGAGGCGGGCCATCGCCTGGGCGCCGTCCCGGCGCGTGTAGCCGTCGGTGCCGGCCACCAGGGCGTCGTCCGCCGCCGCCCCCGCCGCGGTGACGGTCTCGCGCCATCCGCGCAGGCGCAGGTGGGCGGGCTGGCGCGAGCGGCCGTGGCGGGCGCCGATGAAGGCGATGCGGCGGCGGCCCAGGTCGAGCAGGTGCCGGGTGGCGGTGCGGGCGGCGGCCACGTTGTCGATGGCGATGTGGTCGTAGGGCGCCTCGTACTCGCGCTCGCCCAGCAGGACCAGGGGGGCGTCGTGCCCGCGCGCGAGCAGGTCCTCGTTCTCCAGTTCGATCGGGCTCAGGATCAGCCCGTCGATCAGCCGGGCGCGGAAGCCCTGCGCGAACAGCACCTCCTGGTCCCTGCGGCCGTAGGTGTGGTCGAGGAGGACGATGAGGTCGAGCCCGGCGGCGTAGTTGATCACGGCGTCGGCGAGTTCGGCGAAGTAGGGGTTGCCCAGCTCGGGCAGGGCCAGCGCGATGATGCCGGTGCGGCCCTTGCGCAGGTGGCGCGCGGTCAGGTTGGGCCGGTAGCCGAGTTCGTCGATGACCTGCTGCACGCGCTGGCGGGTGGCGGATGTGACGTGGCGGTAGCCGTTGACCACGTTGGACACCGTCTTGACCGAGACGCCCGCGTGTTCCGCGACGTCCTTCAGGCTGATGGCCACAGCGCCTCCTCCGCACATGGTGCACACGTGCACGACCGTGCGCGTCCCCGCCGCCCCGGCGGCGTTCCCGCGCCGCCCGCTGGCCTCCCGCCGCCGTCGCCGTCCCGACGACCGTCCGCCTGCACACGCATCCGTGCGTTCTCCGGCGATTTTTCTATCGTTATACAGCACGTGACGGCTCTCCGTGCGACGCTTCCGCCCGGGAACTCTCCCGATCGCGCGCTCCGGAGCCGCTCCGGTCAGGGTTCCTCCAGTCGGGTTTCCGTGTCCGGGCAGGCCGCTGTGACCGTGGTCTCATCATGTGGAGGTCGTTTTTCTCACGTTGTAAAAGACGCGACAGCGCCGCACACGGCCCCTCCGCCCCGGACCACGGGACGCGGCGGGCCCAGGGAAGCCCCGGGCCGCGGCCGCGGTCCAGTACCGCGTCCGCGGCCGTCCAGCGGGACGTCCAGCGGTGCGTCGAGTCCGCCCTCCCATCCTCACGGTGACGGCCGCATCCGTGCGGAATCTGCTGGAAGGGAGCTTCGGATGGGGAACTCGGAATGGGCCCGCGCGCCGATCGGGATGGACGCGGGGCGGTGGACCACCTGGGGCGGGTGCCGCCGGGTGCTGGCCGTGGCGTGCATGGTCGCCGACGCGCAGCGTTTGATGGACCCGGTGGCGACCGTGGCCTCCGACCCGCGCGTGCAGGTGGTCTTCACGGTCGCGCCCGACCAGGTGTTCGGGGCCGGGCTCGCCGCCTGGCTGGCGCGGGCCGGGGTCGTGGTGGTGCCCTGGCAGCAGGCGGTCAACACCCGCTTCGACCTCGCCCTGGCGGCCAGCGCCAGCCGCGTCCTGGACCGGGTCCACGCGCCCGTGGTGCTGTTCTCTCACGGCGTCGGCTTCAACAAGCTCACCCCCGCCCACCTGGGCGGACAGGGCTTGCTCGCCCGCGCCACCTACGGCCTGGGACGCGAGGGCCTGGTCCGGGACGGCCGCCTGGTCGCGGAGCGGATCGCGCTCGCCCACGACGACGAGGCCCTGCGCCTGGCCTCCGCGTGCCCCGAGGCGGTCGGCGGCGCCCGCGTCGTGGGGGACGCCGCCGCGGACCGGATCCTGGCCTCGTTGGAGCGGCGCCCGTGGTGCCGGTCCCAGCTCGGTCTGGGCCCCGACGACGTGTGGGTGGTGGCGGCCTCCACCTGGGGGCCCTCGTCGCTGCTGGGGTCCCGGCGAACCCTGCTCGGACGCCTGGTCGTGGACGCGGTGTCCGCGTCCTGCCGGGTCGGTCTGCTCGTGCACCCGAACGTGTGGGCCGCCCACGGCGCCTGGCAGGTGCACCAGTGGCTGGGCCCGCTCATCGCCCAGGGGCTGGAGGTGGTGCCGGTCGACGCCGAATGGGCCAGCGCCCTGGCCGCCGCCGACGCGGTGGTGGGGGACCACGGTTCCACCACCGTCTACGCCACCCTGACCGGACGGCCCGTGCTGGTGGCCGACGACGGGCGGGCGGACGTGGACACGGCCTCGCCCATGGGGCAGGTTCTGCGCACCCTTCCGGCCGTGCGCGGGGACGCCCCGCTCGTGGGCCGGGCCCTGCGCTCCGTGGAGGCCGCCGAGCGGGAGGCGCTGCGCGCCGTGGCCGCGCGGATCACCTCCCACCCCGGCCGCTTCGCCCAGCGCACGCGCGCGGTGCTCTACGAGGTCCTGGGGTTGGACGAACCCGACATCCTGCCCGCCGCGCGCCCGCTGCGTCCGCTGGGCTGGGACATGCGCGGGTGGGCGGCGTGACCCCGGAGGCCTCCCCGGTAGGGGCCCGGCACACGGCGGCCGCCGACGCCGGGGAGCACGCGTTCACCGCCGACCCGTCCCGGGGGCTCCTTCCCGCGGGAGCGGGGGCTCCCGATCCGTTCCCGGAGAGCCTTCCCGTGGGAACGAGGACTTGCGCTCCGCGCCGGGAACGCGTCCTCGCGGTGCCGGGCGCCCCCGACCCGCTCCGGGGGCACCTCCCCGCCGGGCTGGACGCCCCTTTCATCGCCGACCCGTGCCACCCGTCCGAGCGGCCGGACATCGCCGACGTCCTCCTGTGCCGCTGCGGGCGCGTGTCCCCCTCGCCGCGGGAGACGGGGCTCGCACTGCTGCGCGCCCACCCGGGCTGCCTGGTGGCCGCTGTGCACGGCCCCGACGGCCGGGGCGTCCTGGCCACCCCCCGGGGGTTCGTCCTCGTCACACCGGTCGCCCCCGCCGGAGGCGCCGCTCGCGGCGCGGACCGGTGGGGGACGGTCGCGGCCGCGGCCCTCGTGTACGCGTGGCTGGTCAGCGGTCGCGACCCGGCAGCGCTCCCCGACACCGTGCTCAGGTCCGCACGGAACCCGTCCGTCCCCCCACCACCCGACACCGGCGGAGAC
>NZ_QPFC01000005.1:0-1121 GCF_003427465.1 Nocardiopsis sp. TNDT3
GCCCCGCGCCGGGCGGTGTCAGAAGCCGGAGACCGGGCGCGGCGTGTAGTGGCGCTCCAGCTCCGCCACCTCGTCGTCGGTCAGCTCCAGCGACAGCGACGCGATCGCGTCGTCCAGGTGGTGCGGCCTGGTGGCGCCGATGATCGGCGAGGTCACCGCGGGATTCCGCGACACCCAGGCCAGGGCGATCCGCGCACGGGGAACACCGCGCCTCCGGGCGACCGCGCCGACGGCGTCCGCGATCGACCGGTCCGCCTCCGCGTACAGCCGCGAGCCGAACGCGTCACCGCGGCTGCGCGCCGTCTCCTCCTCCCACGCGCGGGTGAGCCGACCGCGCGCCAGAGGGCTCCACGGGATGACCCCGATGCCCTCGTCCGCGCACAGGGGCAGCATCTCCCGCTCCTCCTCGCGGTAGAGCAGGTTGTAGTGGTTCTGCATGGTGGCGAACCTGGTCCAGCCGTTGACGTCGGCGACCCTCAGCGCCTTGGCGAACTGCCAGGCGTGCATCGAGGAGGCGCCCACGTAGCGCGCCTTGCCCGCCCTGACCACGTCGTGCAGGGCCTCGACGGTCTCCTCGATCGGCGTGGCGGGGTCCCAGCGGTGGATCTGGTACAGGTCCACGTAGTCGGTGCCCAGGCGCCGCAGGCTGTGGTCGATCTCGGTGAGGATCGCCTTGCGCGAGAGCCCGCCGCCGTTGGGGCCCGGGCGGGTGCGGCCGAACACCTTGGTGGCCAGCACGATCTGGTCGCGGTCGGCGTACTCGGCCAGGGCGCGGCCGACGATCTCCTCGCTGCTGCCGTCCGAGTAGGTGTTGGCGGTGTCGAAGAAGTTGACGCCCGCCTCGACCGCCTGGCGGATGAAGGGTCTGCTGGCCTCCTCGTCCAGGGTCCAGTCGTGGGTGCCCCTGGCGGGGTCTCCGTAACTCATGCAGCCGAGGGTGACGCGGGAGACGTCGAGTCCGGTCCGGCCCAGCTTGACGTAGTCCACGGGCTCGCCTTCCGTCGAGGGGTGGGGACGGCACGACTCTAGGGTGCCGGGGTGCGGGCTCCCGGCCCGGCCTCCAGGAATCTACGTCGTAAAGCTCCGTGGGAAAGCCAGGCCGGTACGCGGACGGGGGGGGG
>NZ_QPFC01000523.1:0-1168 GCF_003427465.1 Nocardiopsis sp. TNDT3
GCTCGGCGTTGCGCAGGCCCAGCGAGCGCAGTGCGGGGAAGGCCTCCCCGGACAGGACCGGGGCGAGGTCCTCCGGGGTCGTGTCGCCCCCGTAGTCCTCCACGCCCAGCCACAGCTCCAGGTGCTCCAGGTTCGGCAGTCCGGACGAGACGACCTCGCGGGTGAGCTTCGCGGGCAGTCCGCCGCCCTGGAGGGTGAGGCGGCGCAGTGAGTCGTGCCGGGGCACGTGCAGGCTCATCTCGCCCGTGCCGCGAACCCCGAACTCGGTCAGCCGGGGGAGGGCGGCCAGGACCGGGGCCATGTCGCCCAGCTCGATCCACGAGACCTCGATCTGCTCGAAGGTCACGTCGCAGTAGAAGAGGGAGCGCAGCCCGGTCAGGTCCGGCGCCACCTCCAGGAGGGCGCGCTTGAGGGGGTCGGGACACTGCACGGAGAAGGTCTCCCGCATGTCCCCGAGCACGACGGCGGAGACCCGGTCCTGGTCCACCTGCGCGATGAACCGCCGGTAGTCGTCCAGGGGCTCCTCGTCGTCGCTGAGGCGCCAGGCCACCGACCCGGGGTCGGCCAGGGCCGAGGCCAGCGCCGGGGGCGGGTACGGGCCGGGGTCGGTGAAGCTCCCGCCCCGCCACTTCGCCCTCTCGCGCTCCTTCTCGGCCTCCCGGGTCCACCCCTCTGAGGAGCGGTACTCCACGACGGGCAGTCCGGCGAACTCGGTCAGGTGGGCGTCGAAGGCCACGGGATCTCCCAGGGGGTGCGACGGGGTGTTGCGTCCATACCTACCAGCGGGCCCCGACAGCCCGGGCCGTCCGCGTCCGGGCCCCGGCGGTTCCCGGGACTACTCCGACACGGCCGTGTAGTAGTGGAGCTCGGTCTCCCCGTCATAGGAGTCGACCTCCGGCACCTGCCCGTCCGACAGGTCGGTCTCCACCCCGGCCCGGGTGAACAGCGCGCGGACCTCCTTCTCCGCGTCCTCGGACAGGTAGTGGTGGTGCAGGTCCAGACGCCTGAGGCCGCGGAACACGGGCGACTCCAGCAGGTGCGGGACGTCCTCGTCGCGCAGGGTGCCCAGGGACAGGTCCAGGGTGTGCAGGCGGGAGGTGACGGGGGCCTCGGCGAGCGCGCGCACCCACGCGCCGGTGTGCTCGGCGTTGCGCAGGCCCAGCGAGCG
>NZ_QPFC01000524.1:0-6269 GCF_003427465.1 Nocardiopsis sp. TNDT3
CTCGGTGACCCCGCCGGCCGGCACGGTCACCGAGGGCGCCGGGCGTTCGTCAGGACTCGGCCGCGCACCAGTCGATCATGACGGCGGTCTCCCCGCCCACGACCCAGCCGTCGTGCCCGGGCGGGATGAAGACGACGTCGCCCCGCCCGAACTCGCGCTCGGTTCCGTCGTCCATGCGGCAGGCCAGGGAGCCCGAGACCATGTAGCCGCAGTGGGTCCTCATGCAGCTGTCCGTGCCCTGGAGGGGCCGCAGGTGCTCGGACCAGCGCCAGCCGGGCATCAGCGTCAGACGCGTGACCGCCCGTCCGCCGACGCGGACGACCTCCATACGCCCCCGCTCGAACTCCTGGGTCTGCTCGGCCCCGTCGAACCGGGCCCCCTGGGGGGCGTCCACGGACCCCTCGTCCCAGGCCTGGACCACGGACTCGTGCACGATGCGCCCGTCCCGCAGGTCCAGCATGGCCATGCTCATGACCTTGCCGCCGTCGGGGTAGGTGCACCGCTCGGTGACGGCGACGTGCTCGCCGTCGGACACGCACTGGAGCACCTCATGGGTCATCTCGCGCGAACAGACGTCCCGCAGGGCCTGCCCGATCTCCTCCCTGCCGCGCAGGACCGTCGGGGCGCTGGGAGGGGTCCGCCGGTCGATCATCTCCATCCGGGCGTCGTCGCTGTACTGGGCCACCATCGCCTCGGCGTCGGCCGACTCCACGGCACGGACGTACCGGTCGGTGTCGAAGGACGGGTGGGCCTGGGGTGGGGCGGACATGGCTCGCCTCCTCGGCTCCCGGTGACCGCCCGCGGACCGGGCGGTCCCACTACCCAGACTGCTCCCGGGCCACCTCCCGGTTCGCCCAAGGCCCGGTCACGAGTCGGCCGCGTCGCGGACCCGCCGGGAGTCGGGGGAGCACCGGACCTATCGTGGAGGTGCAGAGCCGTCACGGTGCGAACTCCCCCCGCAGCCCGTAGGAGACCGGATGCAGCCGACCGTCGCCGCCCCCGAGAGCGTCACCTGGAAGATCCACCTGGACCGGTCGATGTGGGTGGCGGGCGTGCGCGCCCTCATGCTCCAGGCCCTGCACCCCGTGGCCATGCAGGGGGTGTGGCAGCGCTCGGACTTTCGCTCCGACCCCACCGGCCGCCTGATGCGCACCGCCCACTTCGTGGCCGTCACCACCTACGGCAGCCCCGCCGGGTGCACCGCGCGCTGTCCTTCACCGACCCGGCCACCGGCCGCCCGCACCGGGTGGACCAGCACGACCTGCTGGTGTGGGTGCACTGCGCGGAGGTCTCCTCCTACCTGGAGAACGCGGTGCGCGCGGGCGTCGCGCTGACCGCCCGCGACGCGAACCGCTACCTCGACGAGCAGTCGCACACGGCCGCCTACGTGGGCCTGTCGCGCGAGGACGTGCCGCGTTCGGTCGCCGACCTGCGCCGCTACCTGGCCTCGGTCCGGCCCGTCCTGCGCGCCACCCCCGAGGCCCGGCAGGCGGTGCGCTTCCTGCTGTGGCCCAAGGTGCCCGAGCGCCTGTCCTGGCTCGCCCCGCTCAAGCCCCTGTGGTTCCCGGTCGGCGCCCTGTCCTACGCCACCCTGCCCGCGTGGGCGCGCCGCGCCTACGGGATCCTTCCCGAGGCCCCCGGCGGGGACGCGGCGGCCACCGCGTCGCTGCGGGCCCTCAGAGCGGTGCTCAACCGGGTGCCCGAGCGCTACTACAACCTCCTCTTCGACGAGGCCACCGTGCGCAGCGCCGAGGAGGCCAGGCAGCGGCTGCTGGAGGCCGGGTACGAGATCGAGAACGGGTTCCGGTCGATGCGCGCCCGCACCCTCTTCCGGGCGCCCTCCGCGCCCGCCGGGGAGCCCTCCCCGCCGCCAGCGGACGACCGGGCCGCCGCGGGGGCCTGAAGGCGGGCTCGCGGTCCGGACGCGCAGGGGCCCGCGCCCGGCTCCGGCACGGGCGGTCGCGCCTTCGCGGGGCTGGCGGCCCGGGCCGGGACAGCGCCCCGGGTAGCGTGGAGGGGTTCCCGTGGACCGAGGGGGCCGCGATGAAGCGACGCGTACGCCGGTACAGCCTCGTCATGGGAGCGTGCCTGCTCCTGTTCGCCGGAGCGCTGCCCGTCTACTACCTCTTCGGCGCGGGATGGGCGGTGGCCATGTGCGCGGTGGCGGCCGTCCTGCCGCCGGTGGCCGCGGCCCTGGGCAGCATCGCCGACCCCGACGACCCGGAGGACCGCGACAACAGGTACGGGCCCAACGCCGACTGACCGACCGCGCCGGTCCGGCGGGGCGCACGGCCCGCGTCGCAGGTCCGATGATCCGACGCGTAGTATTCCGGCGGAACCGGGCACCGCGCGCCGACACGGCGGCGGGAGGCCCCGTCGGCCACGGGGAGGAACGCGTGACAGAGACCAGTGCCGAAGGCGTCGCGGCGGACCCGCGGACCAGCGCGGTCCGCATGCTGCGCGTGCGCCACGACGACCCGCGCGTGCGGGGGCTGCTCGACGGCCTGCTGGAGGAGTACACCGAGCGCTACGGTGCCGAGGGCGCGGCCGACGAGCTCGCGCGCTACCCGGTGACCGAGTTCGCCGCTCCCCACGGCCGTCTCGTACTGGCCGAACTGGACGGGGAGATCGTCGCCGGAGGGGCCGTGCGCCCCTACAAGAAGGACCGGGCGGCCATGGCCGACACCGCCGAGTTCAAACGCGTCTGGACCTCGGGGCGTCACCGCCGCCTCGGACTGGCCAGCCGGGTGATGACCGCCCTGGAGGAGGCCGCCCGCGACCTCGGCTACACCCGGGTCCTGCTGTTCACCGGTCCCGCCCAGCCCGAGGCGGTCGCCTTCTACACGCGGATCGGCTACCGGCCGGTCGACCCGGCCGACATCGACGAGCTGCCCCACCGCACGGCCATCCCCTTCGCCCACGACCTCGTGTGAGGAGGCGGGCGTCCCGGGACCGGAGAGGCCTCCCCTGAGGCGGTGCCCGGGGTCGTGGCCGTCCCCGGCGGGCGCCGGTGCGGCCCGCCGCGCCGCCGCCGGAGGGGCCGGACGCGTTATGGCTTCCGGTATGTCCGCGCGACGGCCGCACCCCGGGGCCTCCCCGTACGATGGGTGGCCAGGGCCGCCACAAGCGGCCGCGACGCCCGACCCGCGAGGAGACGCACGACGTGAGCGAGCAGCAGCGCCCCCAGGACGAGACGAACGCCCCCGTGTTCAGTCCCCGCAAGAACGGGCAGGCGCAGTCGGTCTCCGACGAGCTCGCCGCGTGGATGACCACCGGGTGGGCCGACACCGAGCGTCGCGACCTGGAGCCCGTCGAGCAGGCCGGGCACACCGCCCGCCGCCGCGCCGCGCTCAGCGCGGCCTTCCCCGGTGACCGCCTGGTCGTCCCGGCCGGGCAGCTGCTCACCCGCTCCAACGACACCGAGTACCCGTTCCGGGCGGCCACCGACTACGCCTACCTCACCGGCGACACCTCCGACGGCGGCTGCCTGGTGTTCACGCCCCGCGCCGAGGGCGGGCACGACGTGGTCCTCTACCTCAAGCCCCGCTCCAACCGCGACAACGGCGAGTTCTGGCTGGGCGGCTACGGCGAGCTGTGGACCGGCCGCCGCAACAGCCTCTCCGAGGCCGCCGACCTGCTGGGCGTGGCCACCGCCGACGTGACCACGCTGTCCGGCGTGCTGCGCGCGGGCGGCGCGACCACCCGCATCGTGCGCGGCCACGACGCCGAGCTCGACGCGATCGTCGACGGTCTGCGCGCCGACGCCGACGAGGAGGCCCGGGCCAAGTACGCCCAGCTCGACGAGGACCTCTCCGTCACGCTGGCCGACCACCGCCTGGTCAAGGACGAGTGGGAGATCGCCCAGCTCCAGCTGGCCGTGGACGCCACCGTGCGCGGCTTCGGCGACGTCGTCGAGGCGCTGCCGCAGGCCAAGGACACCTCCGAGCGGTTCATCGAGGGCACGTTCTTCCTCCGCGCCCGGGTGGAGGGCAACGACGTCGGCTACGGCACCATCGCGGCCTCCGGCGCCAACGCCACCACCCTGCACTGGACCCGCAACGACGGCCCGGTGCGCGAGGGCGACCTGCTGCTGCTGGACGCGGGCGTGGAGACCACCACGCTGTACACCGCCGACGTCACCCGCACCATGCCGGTGTCGGGCACCTTCACCGACGTGCAGCGCCGCGTCTACGACCTGGTGTACGCCGCCCAGGAGGCCGGTATCGCCGCCGTCGCCCCGGGCAGGCCGTTCGTGGCCTTCCACGAGGCCTCCCAGCGGGTGCTCGCCGAGGGCCTCGTCGAGTGGGGCCTGCTGGAGGGCCCGGTCGAGCGCGTCCTGGAGCTGGGCCTGCAGCGCCGGTACACCCTGCACGGCACCGGCCACATGCTGGGCATGGACGTGCACGACTGCGCGGTCTCGCGCCAGGAGGTCCACCTGTACGGGGACCTGGAGCCGGGCATGGTGCTCACCGTCGAGCCGGGCCTGTACTTCCAGCCCGACGACCTGACCGTCCCCGAGGAGCTGCGCGGCATCGGCGTGCGCATCGAGGACGACGTGCTGGTCACCGAGGAGGGCCGCACGGTCATGTCTGCCGCTCTGCCGCGCTCCTCCGCCGAGGTCGAGGCCTGGCTGGCCGAGCGCCTGCCGCGCTAGCCCTTCCCCGCACACGACGACGGGACCGCCTCCTCGGGGGCGGTCCCGTTTCCGTTGTCCCGGGGAGCGGGGGGAACGGTGGCCGCTGGGGGCGCAACCCCGCCCTTCTCGCGCCCAAGAGTGGCCCATGCCTCGCCACAGCACGTTTGGGCAGGTGGGTGCGCGGCCAGCGGGGAGGGGGAGGGCAATCCACCGAGGAGGAGGTTCCACCCCATGGCAGAGCACACCCGAGGAACCCGGCCGCGCGTCTTCGCCTCGCCGGGGCGCTACGTCCAGGGGCGGGGCGCCCTGGCCCGGCTGGGCCCGCTCGTCTCCGACCACGGCTCCCGCCCGCTCGTCCTGGTCGACGACGTCGTCCGCGGACTGACCGAGGACGTCCTCACCGCCTCCTTCCGCGAGGCGGACCTGCCCCTGGTCTTCGAGGGCTTCGGCGGCGTTCCGACCAGGGCCGAGGCCGAACGCGTCTCCGGGACGATCCGGGACGGGGGCCACGACGTGGTCATCGGCCTGGGCGGCGGGGCCGCGATCGACACCGCCAAGGCCGCGGGGGACAACACGGGAATCCCGTGGGTCAGCGCGGCCACGGTGGCCTCGACCGACGCGCCCACGTCGGCGCTGTCGGTGGTCTACACCGAGTCCGGGGCGTTCGAGTCCTACCGCTTCTACGACCGCAACCCGGTGCTGGTGGTGGTCGACACGCAGTTCGTGGCCGAGGCGCCCACCCGGTTCCTGGCCGCCGGGGTCGGCGACGCCCTCGCCACCTGGATCGAGGCGCGCGCGGTGGAGCGGGCGCACAGCGCGAACATGGTGGAGGGCCTGCCGACCCGGGCGGGCACGACCCTGGCGCGCCTGTCCTGGGACATCCTGTGGGAGTCGTCCCTGCCCGCGCTGGAGGCGGTGGACCGCGGCCTGGTGACCCCGGACGTGGAGGCCGTCGTGGAGGCCACCACGCTGCTGTCCGGCCTGGGCTTCGAGTCCGGCGGGCTGGCCGCCGCGCACGCGGTGCACGACGGGCTGACGGCGGTGGACGAGACGCACCACCTCGCCCACGGCGAGAAGGTCAACATCGGCTCGCTCACCCAGCTGCTGCTGGAGGGCGCCCCGGCCTCGGAGGTGGACGACTTCGCGCGGTTCACGGCCCGCGTGGGCCTGCCGACCACCCTGACCGAGGCGGGGCTGGGGGACGCGGACGACGAGGTGCTCGACCGGGTCGTGGCCGCGGCGACCGCGCCGGAGGAGACCATCCACAACCTGGCGTTCACGCCCTCGGCCCGGGACGTGCGCGACGCCCTGCGCGCGGTGGAGGCGGTGGGCCGCCGCGCCCGCCGCGAGGCCGGGCTCGGGGAACCGCAGGCTCCCGGGGCCCACTGACCGCTCGCGGGACCGGGCCTTCGGTCCGGGGCGGCGGACCCCGTCCAGGGGACCCCGGGCAGGCGGCTGAGGAACAGGTGCGCGCGGCCCGGGTCCCCGGCAACGGCGCCCGGGTGCAGCACCTCGGCACGAGGGGGCCGCACACGGGACGCGCCCGTTCGTGGACCAGGGCCTCTGCGGCCGCGATGCCGCGCTCGTGGGTGAGCCGAGGAGGGCGCCGTCGGGGTCGGGCGCGGGGGGGGGG
>NZ_QPFC01000525.1:0-1976 GCF_003427465.1 Nocardiopsis sp. TNDT3
CCCCCCCGCGGCGCGTACCCGCGTCGTCACGCCCGGTGCGCGGGCGCGGCCCCTACCGTGTGTGACCCCGCGGGTTAAAATGGGCATACAGGCAGGTCGTGGCGGTCCGGTGAAGTCGGCGCGAATCCAGGGGGATCCGTGGAGAACCAAACCCGCCGACACGGCATCAGCACCAGGACAGGCGTGTTGCCCCGACCCGGCCCGCCGCCGTCGCCGGACACCCTCCGCGACGGCGGGCACACCGCTCGGCGATCCGTTCCCGACGGGTCGTCCACAGTGGGCGGGGGAGGAGCAAAACCCTTCCTGGACAGGGATATGGTTTAAAGTCGAGTGTTCCCCGAAGCGCCGCGTCGCCTATCGGACCGGGTATCCCGGCAACGGCGGACACCCTCGCCGGTGGTGACAAGGAGTGCGACACGGGGGATGAGACCTAGCGACCGACCGCGTGAGGCGCACCGCTGCCGCGACAGCGGGCCGTCTCACCGCGTACCGGACGGCGTGCGGGCCGCGTGCCCGCCCGACGCCCGGTACGTGCCACCGATCAGCCCAATCAAGCACCGCCCCGTGCGGTAGGAGGCCGAGCCGACCTATGTCGAGCGTTTACTGCACGCAGTGCGGTCACGCCGTTGCGGATGATGCCCGTTTCTGCTCCCACTGCGGAACTCCGATCCGCAGAGCCGAACAGCAGGGCCCCCGACCCGGCACTGGCAGGGACTCCGGCGGAGACGTCACGTCCACCATCTCCCTCTCGGGCATACAGGCCCTGGAAGAGGAGGAGTCCGGCGACGAGCTGGGCGGCGACGACCCCGCCAACCCCGACGCTCTGCCGCCGGGCACGGCTCTGCTGGTGGTCAGGCGCGGCCCCAACGCCGGGAGCCGTTTCCTGCTGGACAGTGACGTGACCACCGCCGGCCGCCACCCCAACAGCGACATCTTCCTGGACGACGTCACCGTCTCCCGGCGCCACGTGGAGTTTTTCCGCCGCGGCGACGGGTTCGGAGTCCGCGACGTGGGCAGCCTCAACGGCACCTACGTCAACCGCGAGCCGGTCGACGAGGCCCAGCTCGGCGGAGGCGACGAGATCCAGATCGGCAAGTTCCGGATGGTCCTGCTGACCAAACCGCGCCGCTGACCGGCGCGGGGACGACCGCGGGAGCGGCGGGTGGGCCGATGAGGTTTGCGGCCCCCCGCCGCCGGAGAACTTTGTAACGAAGGGTGCCGATTTCGCCCTCGGGTCCTGATCCACAGCGGGAGCAGGGACGAGCGCCCATCCGGCATCACGACTCGTGGGACGGAGACGCTGTGAAGCACATGGAGGTCGTCGGCGTCCGTGTTGAGATGCCCTCGAACCAGCCGATTGTCCTGCTCAAGGAATCCGAAGGCGACCGCTACCTGCCTATCTGGATCGGCGGCGTGGAGGCCACCGCGATCGCGCTGGCCCAACAGGGCGTCGCGCCGGCCAGACCGCTCACCCACGACCTGTTCCGGGACGTCCTCGACGCCCTGGACACCGGGCTCAAGACGGTGAACATCACCGGCCTCAGCGACGGCATCTTCTACGCCCAGCTGGTCTTCAGCAACGGTGTGGAGGTGAGCGCGCGCCCCTCCGACTCGATCGCCCTGGCGTTACGGACGGGCACGCCCATCTACGCGCACGAGGACGTGATCGACGAGGCCGGGATGCCCATCCCGGACGAGCAGGAGGACCAGGTCGAGGCGTTCCGGGAGTTCCTGGACAACATCTCGCCCGAGGACTTCGGCAGGCGCACGGAGTAGTCCGGTGACGCACGTGCACTCCCCCGGGGCCCGCGCCCAGGCGCGGGTCCCGTGCCGCTGCGGTGGCGCGGGCCGGGGAGGACACGCCCCGACCTGCGGCTTCACCCGTGGAGCCGGTGATAGATTGGGTAACGGAAGTGGTCGTAATGATCAGGGCCGAAACCCCCGGGTGCGCGTCGGGCGCCAACGGGGAGGCCCCG
>NZ_QPFC01000526.1:0-3363 GCF_003427465.1 Nocardiopsis sp. TNDT3
GGGGTCGCCCTCCTCCGGGGTCACGTCCGCGGGCTCCGGCGGGCCGGTGAGCTCGTCGTGGGGCGGGGTCTGGATCGTGCCCGCCGGCGGCTCGACGCCCGAGGCGCTGGGCGGCGACCACTCGTTGAACGCGTCGGAGATCCGGTTGACCAGGACGACCACTCCACCGGTCAGCAGCAGGCACACCGTCAGCGTCACGCAGACGGCGACCAGCGGGCCACGACTCCGGCGCCCCTCGGCCCCGGACGTGCGTCGTTCACCCATGGGCTCTCCACATCGTCAAGGAAACGTCAATTCCACATCACGCCGGAACCAAAGTACGCGACCGGCGGCCCCTCGTGCCCGGCGCCCTCGGGCACGGGGGGCCGCCGCGCGGCGGGGCCGCACACGCGAAGGGCCGCGCCGGCTGGGACCGGCGCGGCCCTTTCGGGTCCGTGTCCTGGGCGAACACACCCCTCTAGTGCGGGTTGACCACGACCTCGACCCGCTGGAACTCCTTGAGGTCGGTGTAGCCGGAGGTGGCCATCGTGCGACGAAGAGCACCCATGAGGTTCATGGAACCGTCGCTGGTGGAGGCCGGGCCGTGCAGGATCGACTTCAGGTCGCCGATCGTGCCGACGTGGAGGCGCTCGCCGCGCGGCAGCTCGCTGTGGTGCGCCTCGCTGCCCCAGTGGTAGCCGCCGCCGGGCGCCTCGGTGGCGCGCGCGAGCGGGGAGCCCACCATGACGGCGTCGGCGCCGCAGGCCAGGGCCTTGGCGATGTCGCCGCTGCCGGTCATGCCGCCGTCGGCGATGACGTGCACGTACCGGCCGCCGGACTCGTCCAGGTAGTCGCGGCGGGCCGCGGCCACGTCGCCGATGGCGCTGGCCATCGGCACGGCCACGCCCAGCACGGAGCGGGTGGTGTGGCCCGAGCCGCCCCCGAAGCCGACCAGCACGCCCGCGGCGCCGGTGCGCATCAGGTGCAGCGCCGCCGTGTAGGTGGCGCAGCCGCCGACCACGACCGGCACGTCCAGCTCGTGGATGAACTGCTTGAGGTTGAGCGGCTCGGCGCGGCCGGACACGTGCTCGGCCGACACCGTGGTGCCGCGGATCACGAAGATGTCCACGCCCGCGTCGACGACCGCCTTGTGGTACTGGGCGGTGCGCTGCGGCGACAGCCGGGCGGCGGTGACCAGGCCCGCGTCGCGGATCTCCTCGATCCGGCGGCCGATCAGCTCCTCCTGGATCGGCGCCGCGTAGATCTCCTGGAGCCGCCGGGTGGCGGCGACGTCGTCGAGCTCACGGATCTCCTGGAGCAGCGGATCCGGGTCCTCGTAGCGGGTCCAGAGCCCTTCGAGGTCGAGCACGCCGAGGCCGCCCTGCTCGCCCACGGCCACGACGGTCCGGGGCGAGGCCACGCTGTCCATGGGGCTGACCACGAGCGGGGTCTCGAACCGGTAGGCGTCGATCTGCCAGGCGATGGACACCTCCTCCGGGTCCCGCGTCCGCCGGGCAGGCACGATCCCGATCTCGTCGAGCTCGTAGGCCCGGCGTCCGTTCTTGCCCAGCCCGATCTCCACCTGAGCCAACGTTTCGATCCCCTCTGACGTGCCTCGCCGGACGGTCTACCGGCGCGTTTCCTGCCGCCGTGAGTCTATCGACCCCGAAGGGGGGCGGCGCCGGGCCGCCCGGCCGCCGCGTCAGCGGGCGTTGTAGTTGGGCGCCTCGACCGTCATCTTGATGTCGTGCGGGTGGCTCTCGCGCAGACCGGCGCTGGTGATGCGCATGAGCTGGCCGCGCTCGCGCAGCTCGTCCAGCGTACGGGTCCCGGCGTACCACATGGACTGGTGCAGACCGCCGACGAGCTGGTGGGCGACCGCCTGGAGCGGGCCGCGGAAGGGCACCTGGCCCTCGATGCCCTCGGGGACCAGCTTGTCCTCGCTGGCCACGTCGGCCTGCGCGTAGCGGTCCTTGGAGAAGGAGCGGCCGCGCATGGCGCCGAGCGAGCCCATGCCCCGGTAGGCCTTGAACTGCTTGCCGTTGATGAAGATCAGCTCACCGGGGCTCTCCTCCACGCCCGCGAGCAGGCTGCCGAGCATCACGGTGCTGGCCCCGGCCGCGATGGCCTTGGCGATCTCACCGGAGTACTGGAGCCCTCCGTCGGCGATGAGCGGGACGCCCGCCGGGCCGCACGCCTTGGCGGCCTCCAGGATGGCGGTGAGCTGCGGGGCGCCCACACCGGCCACGACCCGCGTCGTGCAGATGGAGCCCGGGCCCACACCGACCTTGACGGCGTCGGCCCCGGCGTCGATGAGCAGCTGCGCCCCGGCGCGGGTGGCGACGTTGCCCGCGACGATGTCGGCGCGCGAGTTGGCCTTGAGCTTGGCGATCATGTCCGCGAGCCCCGAGGAGTGGCCGTGGGCGGTGTCCACGACGATGAAGTCGACACCGGCCTCCACGAGCCGCTTGGCGCGCTCCTCCGCCTCGGCGCCCACGCCCACGGCGCCGCCGACGACGAGGCGGCCGTCTGCGTCCTTGGTGGCGTCGGGGTACTGCTCGCTCTTGATGAAGTCCTTGACGGTGATCAGGCCGCGCAGCCGGTTCTGGCCGTCGACCAGCGGCAGCTTCTCGACCTTGTGCCTGCGCAGCAGGTCGAAGGCCTGCTCCCGGCTGACGCCCACGGGGGCGGTGACCAGGTTCTCCGTGGTCATCACGTCGCGGACCAGGCGGCCCCGGTCGCTCTCGAAGCGCATGTCCCGGTTGGTGACGATGCCGACCAGGATCCCGGCGCCGTCGGTGACGGGCACGCCGGAGATCCGGTAGTGGGCGCACAGGCGCTCGACCTCGGCGAGGGTGTCCTCGGGCTGACAGGTGACCGGGTCGGTGACCATGCCCGCCTCGGAGCGCTTGACCAGGTCGACCTGGCTGGCCTGGTCCTCGACGGAGAGGTTGCGGTGCAGGACGCCCGCGCCGCCCTGGCGGGCCATCGCCACGGCCATGCGTGCCTCGGTGACGGTGTCCATCGCCGCGGACAGCAGCGGGATCCGCAGCGTGAGGTTGCGCGACAGGCGGGTGGTGGTGTCGACCTCGCCCGGCTGGAGATCGGAGTAGGCCGGGACCAGAAGGACGTCGTCGTAGGTCAGTCCGGGGGGAAGGAGTTTGTCCCCGTAGTCGCTGTACTCCTGGCTCTGGCCCATGACACAACCTCCGCTTTCCCGGCACACCTGCGCGGTCTCGCCCTCGCGTGTCGTCTCATCCTAGGTCGTGGTCCCGTGCGCCTCCGGTGGAACAGGGTGTTTGACCCGTCACCCCGGGCCGAAAGTGACCAGCCTCACGGTTTGCGCGGCCCTCTCTCCGCCCCCGCCCCGCACGCGGTTTCCCC
>NZ_QPFC01000527.1:0-1598 GCF_003427465.1 Nocardiopsis sp. TNDT3
AAAAACCCCGGGGGAAGCGGAGCGGCCCCCGCCGTCCTCTCGGACTGCGGGGGCCGCTCTCGTCTGCGCTGGGCAGCCGCGAAGGCTAGACCTCGAGCGGGATGCTCGGGCCCATGGACGTGGAGACCACGGCCTTCTTGATGTAGCGGCCCTTGGCGGCGGACGGCTTGAGGCGGTTCACCTCGTCGATCGCGGCCTGGTAGTTCTCCAGGAGCTTCTGGTCGTCGAAGGAGGCCTTGCCGATGATGAAGTGCAGGTTCCCGTGGCGGTCCACGCGGAACTCGATCTTGCCGCCCTTGATGTCGGTGACGGCCTTGGCGACGTCGGGGGTGACGGTGCCGGTCTTCGGGTTCGGCATCAGGCCGCGCGGACCGAGCACGCGGCCGAGGCGGCCGACCTTGCCCATGAGGTCCGGGGTGGCCACGACGGCGTCGAAGTCGGTGAAGCCCTTCGAGACCTTCTCGATCATCTCGTCGTCGCCGATGATGTCGGCGCCAGCCGCGAGAGCCTGCTCGGCACGCTCACCGGTCGCGAAGACCAGGACCCGAGCGGTCTTGCCGGTGCCGTTCGGCAGGTTCACGGTGCCGCGGACCATCTGGTCGGCCTTGCGCGGGTCGACGCCCAGGCGCAGGGCGACCTCGACGGTCGCGTCGAACTTGACGGTGGAGGTCTCCTTGGCGAGCTTCACGGCCTCGGCGGGGCCGTAGAGCTTGTCACGGTCCACCTGCTGGCTGGCTTTGCGGTGGTTCTTGCTGCGCTTCACTCTGTTCTCCTGGGGAACGTGTGGTCACCGGGCCAGCGCCTGGCCCTGCCACGGTGGTTCTTGAACGTCGAGCGTCCCCGGTCGCTCCGGTCTCCGCGGACCGGTGCCACCGTGCGGGGACTACTTGACCTCGATGCCCATCGAGCGGGCGGTACCGGCGACGATCTTGGCGGCGGCCTCGATGTCCTCGGTGTTGAGGTCGGGCAGCTTGGTCTGCGCGATCTCGCGGACCTGCTCGGCGGTGATGGAACCGGCGGTGCTGCGGCCCGGGTCGGTCGCGGCCTTGTCCAGACCGGCGGCCTTCAGGATCAGCTTCGGCGCCGGAGGCGTCTTGGTGACGAAGCTGAAGGAACGGTCCTCGTAGATGGAGATCTCGACGGGGATGACGTTGCCGCGCTGGGACTCCGTGGCAGCGTTGTACTGCTTGCAGAAGTCCATGATGTTGACGCCGTGCGGACCGAGCGCGGTACCGACGGGCGGCGCCGGGGTGGCCTGGCCGGCGGGGAGCTGCACCTTGACGAGTGCGGCCAGTTTCTTCTTCGGAGGCATATCGGGTCCTTTGCCTGATCTGCGTTGTGTTCTGGTCCCGTTGCCTCCCTGACGGCACCGCGCGGCCGCGGGGGCCGGGGAACCGCTGCCGAAGGAGGCGGGGACCCCGCGCTCGACGGGCGCGGGGCGCCGGCCCGCCGGGACCGGGCGGACCGGGGCGCGCCCCGCCGGAGCGGGACACGCGAGTGGGTCCGCCACGGGGCGGACCCACCAAGTCTATGCCGATCACGGAGGTGCCCTGACAGGCACCTCACGACCGCGGGGCCCGAGCCCGGGCGGCGGGGGC
>NZ_QPFC01000528.1:0-3179 GCF_003427465.1 Nocardiopsis sp. TNDT3
CCCCCCCCCGCGGAGCGGTTCCGAGCGGGGCGTGCTCCCGGGCGGGGCGGGGCCCGCTACGCGCGGCGGACGTCCATGACCGACTCCCCGTCCTCGACCCGGTGCACGGCGTGCAGCGCGAGGTCGGCCTCGGCGAACAGTTCCCGGTACTCCTCCGCCGTGCGCAGCGGGGCGCCGTAGAGCACGAGCATGTACACGCTCATCGCCTGGAGGAAGGGGGTGGCGCCCTCCCGCTGCGGAAGGTGCCCGACGATCAGCAGCCGGGACCGCTCACCCATCGCCGCGCGGACGTTGCGCAGGATCCGTACCGCCTCCGGCCGGGGCCAGTTCTGCATCACCCGCGCCATCAGGTAGACGTCCGCGCCCGTCGGCACCCCGTCGAAGAAGCTGCCCCCCACCACGGCGCACCGGTCCGCCACGCCCCGCTCCCGCAGCAGCGGCCCGGCCTCGGACACCACGTGCGGAAGGTCGAACAGCACCCCCTCCATGCGCGGGTGGTGCCGCAGGAGGGCGGCCAGCAGCGAGCCCTGGCCGCCCCCGAGGTCCGCCACGCGTTCGGTCCCGGACAGGTCCGCGTTCTCCAGCAGGGTGTCGGCGGCCACGGACGTGTCCATCGCCCTGTGGAACAGGGCCGCGGCCTCCTCCTGCTCCTCCAGGTAGGCGAACAGCGGGTGGCCGGTGTGCGCCTCGAAGGCGGTACGGCCGGAACGCAGCGCCTGCGGCAGGCAGGTCCACGCCTGGAGGAAGGCGCCGTGCGTGCACATGCGGAAGAGGCCGTACAGGCCGCTGGGGTCCCCGGCGCGCAGATGCTGGCCCGCCGCGGTCAGGGCGAACGACCCGGGCGCCGGCTCCGAGAGCAGCCCGCTCACCGTCCCGGCCCGCAGCACCGCCGCCAGGGACCGTTCGGGGACCCCGGCGCGGCGGGCCAGGTCCGCCACCGGACGCGGCCCCTCGGCCAGATCCTCCACCACGTCCAGTTCGACCATCGCGACGACGGCGTGCATGAGCATCGCCGACGACACCAGTCGGTTCAGCGGCAGGTCTGTGCGCACCGCGCGTACAGCGGTCTCGTCCGTCACACCCACAGTCGGTCCTCCCCGGGGGACGTCGTTATCGGGGCCGACGCGGCGTCCCTCCCGGGACGCGGCGCCGACCTCCCAAGACTACGGGGAGTACGCGGATCTGTTCTCCGGGTTGTGGAAAACGGGCCGGAACGGGAACGGCCCCCTCCGCGGCCGGGGCGCGGCGGCGAGGGCCGCGGGCCGGGGGCCGGCGGCCCGATCAGACGGAGGCGGCGCCCTCGGCCTCGTAGGCGCGTACCAGGGCGGTGAGCACCTCGGAGCAGCCCGCGTCGACGGTGAGCGCGGCGACGTCGTCGGCGCGGGTGGCGCCCCGGTTGAGGATCACCACCGGCTTGCCCTGCTCGACGGCGCGCTTGACGTAGCGCCGCCCCGAGAAGACGGTCAGGGACGACCCCGCCACCAGCAGCGCCCGCGCGCCGTCCACCATCGCGTAACCCGCCAGCACGCGCGCCTTGGGCACGTTCTCGCCGAAGTAGACGATGTCGGGTTTGAGCACGCCGCCGCAGCCCTCGCAGTCGGCCACGCGGAACCCCTCGGTGGAGGCCAGGACCGCGTCGGCGTCGGGGGCGATCTCCACGTCGGGGACCCCGTCGGCGAAGTCGGGGTTGAGCGCGCTCAGGCGCGCGGCCAGGCTCTCGCGGGAGGTCACGGACGAGCAGGCCAGGCAGACGACGCGGTCGTAGCGGCCGTGCAGGTCGATCACCCGCCTGCTGCCCGCCGCCCCGTGCAGGGTGTCCACGTTCTGGGTGATGACGCCCGCCAGGGCGCCGCCCGCCTCCAGCGCGGCCAGCGCGCGGTGGCCGTCGTTGGGGCGGGTCCGGTGCACGTGGCGCCAGCCCACGTGGTTGCGGGCCCAGTAGTGGCGTCGGAAGGCGGCGTCGCCGACGAACTGCTGGTAGGTCATGGGCTTGCGCGGGGGTGAGTCAGGGCCGCGGTAGTCGGGGATGCCCGAGTCCGTGGACAGGCCCGCGCCGGTCAGCGCTACCACCGGGCCCGAGCCGAGGACCTCGCGCATCCGGGCCGCCAGGGCCGCCGGGTCGTCGAGCGTGTTCCTCACGCCTTCGAGGGTACGCGGCGCCCCGGTGTGGGCACCGTCACCTTCGCCGGGCCCGGTCGCCGTCCCGCCGGTCACCCCCCCCGGCGCGGCTCCGGCCCCGCCGTGTCAGGCGGCGCGCTCCAGCTTCTCCACGGCGCGGGACAGGATCTCCTCGAACTCCTCCTCCATCAGGGCGTCCCTCTCCCTGTCCACCTGAGCCCGGTGGGCGTCCCGGCACTCCTCACTGAAGTCGTCTTCCCGGCACGCCTCCATGAGCTCCGTGGACGACACGTCCGAGTAGCCGCTCGTGCGCATCCCCACGAGGACGAAGTACACCTCCCCGACCTGGCCCCACGCGGTCCTCGCCGCCATGTGCGAGCGCTCGCCGTACAGGGTCACGGAGAACATGCCCCCGCCCTCGGGAAGGGCGGGCGAGTCCCTGGAGACGAGCGCGCCCTCGACTCCGCCGTTCGCGGACACGCTCATCCTGGAGCAGGTGTCCAACAGGTGCCCGAACCCGGTGCCCTCGACCGGCGCGTCGCCGAAGCCCCCCGAGACCAGGACGTAGCCGTAGACGGCCGAGCCCTCCGCGGAGCCGGGCGGGGTCGCGATCTGCGCCGCCCCCTCGACGGCACCCGCGGGCAGCCGCCCGGTGCCACCGTTGAGGACGGCGGCGCACTCGGCCGGTTCCACGTCACCGAAGTCGTCGGCGCCCGCCTCGCCGCTGAAATCCACCCCCTGGATCTCGTCGACGTCCAGATCGTCCACGTCGAACCCGTCGGGGTAGGCGTTCGGGGAGGGCAGCAGGGCCTCCAGGCGCGGGCTGTCCCGGAGGTCGAGCTGGGGGCCGCAGCCGGTGGTCAGGACCAGGGCGGCGAGGAGGGGCAGGGCGCCGTGGCGGTACAGGGGAGCCAAAGGGGGAGCCTTCGTTTTCGTGTCGGCGGTTTACCGACACGTTCCGACGCCGCCGGGCCACGCGCGGTTCCGCCCTCCCGTGGCCGGATCCGGCCCGGTCCTCGCCCGGTGCGGAGGAACCCCCGCCCGAGCCCCCGGACGGACCC
>NZ_QPFC01000529.1:0-3463 GCF_003427465.1 Nocardiopsis sp. TNDT3
GGGTGCGCTGGGGCGGGCTGGCCGCCGCCGCGCTGGCCGTGGTCCCCGCCGTGTACTCGCTCAACCGGGCCCTGTGGGCGGGGCTGGCCCTGTCCGCGGCCTTCGCGGCCCTGGTGGCTCTGCGCCGCGGCCGGGTGGTCCTGGTGGGCGCCTGCGCCGTCGCGGGCCTGGCGGTGCTGCTGGCGCTGGCCGCCTCACCGCTCGCCGACGTGGTGTGGACCAGGATCGACAACCCGCACAGCGACGACGGCCGGGCCGCCACCAACGCGGCGTCCGTGGAGGCCGCCCACCTGTCCCCGGTCATGGGGTGGGGCACCACCCGCGAGAGTCTGGGCAGCTCGGAGTCGATCGCGATCGGCCCCACCTCCGAGTGTCCCGGCTGCGGACAGCACGTCATCGGCAATGCGGGACAGCTGTGGATGACGCTGATCGCCGGGGGCTGGGTGGGCACCGGCCTCATGCTCGCCTTCTTCGCGCACGTCGTGTGGCGCTACCGCCGCGCGGCCACGCTGGAGGGGCGGGGCGCGCTGCTGACCGTGCTGCTGCTGTTCTGGTACATGTTCTTCTACGTCGCGCTGATGTCCCCGCTGGCCGTCACCATGGTCGCCGTCGCCCTGCTGTGGCGTGGCGAGGAACCGGTGCTCCGGCGGCGGACCGCGCGCACCCGCGGGGGTCCTTGGTGAACAGCGAGACGACCTACCTGACCGACCTCGCCGCGGTGCTGTGGCCGTGCGGCGGGCTGCTCGGCCCCGGCGACCGCGGTATGCGGCGGCTGGCGCACCGCGACCGGGGCACCCAGTACCTTCCGGTCCCCAACGCGCAGAACCCCCGGGTGATCCTGCCCGCCCACGACCGGTCGGCTGCCACCCGGGGCATCACGTCCTTCGCCCAGGGGCACTCGTTCCGGGAGAGGGCGCGCACGCTGCTGCTGACCGGGGCGTTCGCCACCGGGCTGGCCCCGCTCCTGCTGCGCGACCGGCTGTACGTGGGGGCCGGTCCGGGCATCGAGCACGCGCTCACGACGGCGCTGGACCGCGACCTGGCCGTCGCCATCCACGTGGGCCCGCCCCGGGCCAACCGCAAGCCCGTGCTCCTGCTACTCACCCCCGGCGGACGCACGATCGGTTACGCCAAGGTGGCCGTCAACGACCTGACCTCGCGCCTGGTGCGCGCCGAGACGCGCGCCCTGCGCCAGCTGGCCGAGGCCCGCCTGCCGGACGTGACCGTCCCCCGGCTGCTGCACGAGGGCGAGTGGAACGGCCACCCGCTGCTGGTGCAGGAGGCGCTGCCGGTCGGCGTCCAGACCGACCGGCCCACGCGGCGCCAGCTGCTGAGGTGCGTGACGCAGATCGTCGGGCTGTCCAGGGTGCGGAGCCGGAGGCTGTCCGACAGCCCCTACCGCAGGTCGCTGGAGGAGCGGATCGTGACGCTGGGCACGCGCCCCGAGGTGGCGCCCCTGCGCGCGGCGCTGCGCCGTCTGCCCGACGTGTACGTGCCGTTCGGAGCCTGGCACGGCGACCTGACCAGGTGGAACATCGCCAGCACCGCGCGGCGCGCGTTCGTGTGGGACTGGGAGCGCCTCGCCATGGACGCCCCCGCGGGCTTCGACGCCCTGCACTACGACCTCAACGAGTGCGTGCAGGCCGGGGTCCACCCGGGGGTGCACCGGTGGCTGGAGAGCGGGTCGCGGCTGCTGCGCGACCCGCTGATGTCCGAGACCGGGGTGCGCTCCCACACGGTGTCCACGGTGATGGCGCTGTACCTGATCGACCTGGCCACCCGGTACCTGCACGACCGGCAGGACGAGAGCGGCGGCCACCTGGCGGCCGTGGACGACTGGCTGCTGCCCGCGCTGGAGGGGCTCCAGGAGAGGGCGGCCCACGAGGCCGCCCACCGGACCTGAACGTCCGGCCGGGCCTGAGCGGTCCTCTCGGGTCCGGGCGGTTCGTCGAACCAGGCCACCCGATCGATCGACACGACCCGCCGAGCCCCGGCGCCGAGGATGGCGGCCGGGGGTGACCGAAACTGCGACAGAAGGAGCACGTGATGCCCCGGAGCACCGTTCCCGTCCTGTTCCACCGCATGGCCGTCCCGGCCCGGAAGGCGCTCCTGCCCCTCGCCGACGGTCTGGGCACGCTCACCGCGGCGGCCCGCGCGCTGCCCGACTTCCTCATCTGCGGGGCGCAGCGCTCGGGCACGACGTCGCTGTTCAGGACGCTGTGCCTGCACCCGTGCGTCACCGGGCCCACCCTGCGCAAGGGGGTGCACTACTTCGACACCGGCTACCGCGGCGGCCCGGACCGGTACCGGGCGTACTTCCCCCCGCGCGCGGGGCTGCGGGCCCGGCGGGGGCGTCCCCGGGTGAGGGTGGTCGAGTCCAGCCCGTACTACCTGTTCCACCCGCTGGCCGCCGAGCGGATCGCCCGCGACCTGCCGGACGCGCGGGTGGTGGTCATCCTGCGCGACCCGGTGGAGCGGGCCTACTCGGCGCACGCGCACGAGACCGCGCGCGGGTTCGAGACCGAACCGTTCGAGCGGGCGCTGGAACTGGAGCCGGAGCGGCTGGCCGGTGAGGAGGAGCGGATGCTGGCCGACCCCGGGTACCGGTCGTACTCCCACCAGCACCACGGCTATGTGGCGCGCGGCCGCTACGCGGATCAGCTGGAGCGGATGGAGAAGCACCTGGGGCGGGACCGGATGCACGTGGTGGACCACGCCGACCTGTTCGACGGCACGGCGAGGGCGCTGGGTGAGGTGGAGCGGTTCCTGGGGCTGCCGCCCGGGCCGGGCGACGCCCCGGGCAGGCACAACGCGCGCGCCCGGACGAGCATGCCCGAGGGGCTGCGAGCGGAACTGGCGGCGCGGTTCGCCGACAGCGACGCGCGGCTGGCGGACTGGTGGGGGCGCGTCCCCTCGTGGCGCGCGTGACCGCCGCGGCGGAGCGGGAGCGGGCGGGACTGCGCCGCGTGCTGCGCGGCGGGGCGGTCAACATGGCGGGGGCCGTGGTCGGCGCCGCGCTGAACCTCGCCGTGATCGTGACGATCACTCGGGCGTTCTCCCAGGAGACGGCGGGGCTGCTGTTCTCGGCGACGTCGGTGTTCCTGATCGCCGCGGTGGTGGCCAACCTGGGCGCGTCGGACGGGTTGGTGTACTTCATCGCCCGGATGCGCGTGTTCGGCGAACCCGGGGGCGTGCCCCGGCTGCTGCGGACGGCCGCGGCCCCGGCCGTGCTGGCGGCGTGCGCGCTGGCGGTGCTGCTGGTGGTGTGCGCCGGTCCGGTGGCGCGGGGCCTGGGCGGCGGCGAGGCGGAGGTCTACCTGCGGCTGCTGGCGGTGTTCCTGCCGTTCGCGGTGCTGGCGGACACGGCCCTGGCCGCGACGCGGGCCCACCACGACATGGCCGGGACCGTGCTGGTGGACAAGGTGGGCCGCCCGCTGGCCCAGCTGGCCCTGGTGACGGGGGT
>NZ_QPFC01000530.1:0-13864 GCF_003427465.1 Nocardiopsis sp. TNDT3
CGCACCTCACCGCCCCCCGTGGAGGGCGCCGCCGCCGTGTTGTTGGTTGTTTCAGTTGTACCCGCGGTGCCGTCGGCACCGTTGTTGGGCTCGTTGTCGAGCATCCGGGCGGTCTCCCGTCAGAGTCCTCGGGCGCGCCGCGACCTCTCGGTCGGCGGCGCGGCTCACGAGAACTGTCGTCGCTGTGTCAGCGCCGGCGGCGCCGGGGCGCCGTCGGGGCAAAGTCCTGTGGTGTCGCCCATGTTCCCCGCTTCGGGGCCGCTCATCCGCGCGGTCCCGCCATGGGCGTTGACGGCCGTGGTGCGTCTTCGCGCCGCTCCTCCGCGTTGTCGTCCGCGGGTCCGGAGCTCGTGTGGGCTTCGGGCCGGTCCTGGGAGAGCGGGTCCGCGATCGCACCTGTCGTCTCGTCCAGCGGCCCCTGCGCCAGCCGGGTCATCATCGGAGATGACGGCGGCGCGAGGTCGGCCACGCGGCGAAGGCCGGTCAGCACGTCGTCCGGTCGAACAGCAGGTGTCGTGTGCCGTACGACCATCCGAAGTATGGCATATGTCGTGTGATGTTCCTCTGGGGCGCGCCCGAGGGATTCAGCGCACACGTCGATGCGGACCACCGCCGGCCGTGTGTCGAAGCGGCGACGGCCCTTCTTCGTCATCCGCTCCACCTCGACGCTGTCGGCGGCCAGATAGGCGGCCACCGCCCTGGCGGCGTCGTCGGGGTCGACGCCAGCCATCTCCACGCGCCATTCGGAGGCCTGGAGCCGGTCGGCCAGCCCGGGATGTCGGGCCTCGACGACCTCGACGACGTCGATGCCCTGGGGCATGGCCGCGTCGATGTCGGCTCGGACCCTCTCGGGCGGGCGGTGCTCGGCCAGAGTGAGCTCAAGGTACTCCGCCTCGCTGGCGACCCCGGTGGGGGCCGCGCCGGTGTAGGAGACCTTGGGGTGAGGTGAGAAGCCAGCGGAGAAAGCCACGGGTACGGAGGCCCTGCGCAGGGCGCGCTCCAGAGCCCGGGCGATGTCGCGGTGGCTGGCGAACCTCATGCGTCCGCGCTTGGCGTAGTGGACGCGAAGCCGCTGTCCGGGTTTGGCCGTGGAGGGTGAGGTGGTGCCCTCGGATGCGGGGGGCAGCTCAACTCCTTTCCTCATGCCCCCTGGTGCGGTCGGCGGGGCGACCTGAAGGGGCTGTTCCTCGTCCTGTTCAGCGTACGGTGCGCCGTGGTGCACATGCGCCAGCAGGACTACGCATACCGGTATCTCCCCCACTGACCTGCGGTCGAAAAGTCCCCGAGCGGTCGAAGCGGACACCGGAGCCGTGTTCACCAGCAGAACGCGGGGTTCGCCGAAAAAAATCCGAAGAAAATCTGGATCCGATGGCAACCCCCCGCGTAGCCCGCGAGTCCTATTACACGTACGGCCCGGCGCGAGCGGGGCGCCGGGCCGTACACCTTCCTCCCCCGGGCCACTCCCCTTCGAGGGTCGAGAGAGCGCCCGGAGCGCGAAATCCTACTTCACACCCTCCCGGGGCACGTGAGCCGCCCCCTGCCCCGGCACGAACACCACGGCCCCTGACCCCACCGACGGCCGGTGGGAGCAGGGGTTCGTCCGTGTCCGGCCTCGGCCGGAGACCTCCCGGGCCCGCGCGGCACACCGCCGCGACCGGGCGGCTGTCCGGCTAGACCACGTTGAGCGGCAGCAGCGGACGGCCCTCCGCAGGGGCGTTGATCTGGATCTCGGTGCCCATGCTCGGGCAGACCCCGCAGTCGTAGCAGGGGTTCCAGCGGCAGTCGTCCACCTCCAGCGACTCCTCGCCGTACAGCGAGTCCTGCCAGTCCTGCCACAGCCACGACCGGTCCAGGCCCGCGTCCAGGTGGTCCCAGGGCAGGACCTCGTCCTCGTCGCGCTCGCGGGTGGTGAACCAGTCCACGTCCACCGGGAGGTCGGCCAGGGCGACCTCGGCGGCCTCGGACCACCGGTCGTAGGAGAAGTGCTCGCTCCAGCCGTCGAAGCGGCCCCCCGAGCGCCACACCTCCTCGACCACCCGGCCGACCCTGCGGTCCCCCCTGGAGAGCAGGCCCTCGATGATGGAGGGGCGGCCCTCGTGGTAGCGCAGACCGATCGACTTGCCGTACTTGCGGTCGCCCCGCAGCCTGTCGCGCAGCTTGCGCAGCCGGGCGTCGACGGCCTCGTGCGAGGTCTGCGCCGCCCACTGGAACGGGGTCTGCGGCTTGGGCACGAACCCGCCGATGGACACCGTGCAGCGGATGTCCTTGCGGCCGGTCACCTCACGGCCGGTCCGGATCACCTCGGTGGCCAGGTCGGCGATGGCCAGGACGTCCTCGTCCTCCTCGGTGGGCAGGCCGCACATGAAGTACAGCTTCACCTGCCGCCACCCGGCCGCGTACGCGGCGGTGACGGTGCGGATGAGGTCCTCCTCGGTGACCATCTTGTTGATCACCCGGCGCATCCGCTCGCTGCCGCCCTCCGGCGCGAACGTCAGGCCGGAGCGGCGCCCGTTGCGGGTCAGCTCGTTGGCCAGGTCGATGTTGAACGCGTCCACGCGGGTGGAGGGCAGGGACAGGCCGGTGTTGGTGCCCTCGTAGCGGTCGGCGAGCCCCTTGGCGATCTGCCCGATCTCGCTGTGGTCGGCGCTGGACAGCGACAGCAGCCCCACCTCCTGGAAGCCGGAGGCCTCGACGCCGTCCTCGACCATCTTCGTGACGGTCTCCTTGTTGCGCTCGCGCACCGGCCGGGTGATCATCCCCGCCTGGCAGAACCGGCAGCCGCGCGTGCAGCCGCGGAAGATCTCCACGCTGTAGCGCTCGTGCACGGACTCGGCGGTCGGCACGATCGGCTTCTTGGGGTAGGGCCACTGGTCCAGGTCCATCACGGTGTGCTTCTGGACCGTGCCGGGCACCCCGGGCCGGTTGGGCGTGTAGGAGGCGATCCGCCCGTCCTCGTGGTAGGCCACGTCGAAGAAGCGGGGCACGTACACGCCCCCGGTCGCGGCCAAGCGCAGCAGCAGGCCGTCGCGCCCGCCGGGCTCGCCCTCCTCCTTGAACTCGCGGATGATCTCGGTGATGGCGAGGGTGATCTCCTCGCCGTCGCCCAGGACCACCGCGTCCAGGAAGTCGGCGATCGGCTCGGGGTTGAACGCCGAGTGTCCGCCGGCCAGCACGACCGGGTGGTCGGCGGTGCGGTCGGCCGCGCGCAGCGGGATGCCCGCCAGGTCCAGCGCGGTGAGCATGTTGGTGTAGCCCATCTCGCTGGCGAAGCTCAGCCCGAGCACGTCGAAGGCGGCCAGCGGCCGGTGCGAGTCCACGGTGAAGTGGGGCACGCCGTGCTCGCGCATCAGCTTCTCCAGGTCCGGCCACACCGCGTAGGCGCGCTCGGCCAGCACGCCCTCGCGCTCGTTGAGGACCTCGTACAGGATCTGGACGCCCTGGTTGGGCACTCCCACCTCGTAGGCGTCCGGGTACATCAGCGCCCAGCGCACCCGGGTCTCGTCCCATTCCTTGACCACGGAGTTGAGCTCGCCACCGACGTACTGGATGGGCTTGGCCACCTGCGTCAGCAGGGGTTCCAGCCGCGGGAAGAGGCTTTCGACGGACATGGTGTGGGCCTTCGTTCGGCGGACATCGTGTCGGGTGTGCGTGGACCCCCGCCGTCGCGGGGGTCGGCGCGGTGACGCGTGGAGCGCGCCCGCGCTGATGTTCCCAGGCTACCGGCGCCACGGGCCCCGGGCCGCTCCGTCCACAGGTCCGGTCGGACCGCGGCGGGCCCGGTTCCGCCCGCGCCCCGCCGCGGTCCTCCCTCCGGACGGCGGCGGGGCGGGCCCCTGCGCCTCCGCCGTGCCCGCCCCGCCGGTGTCGTGGTCCGCGCCCCTAGGCGAAGCCCCGGTCCCGGGAGTCGACCCCCAGCACCAGTCCCAGGGCGACCATGTTGGCCACGATCGCGGTACCGCCGTAGGACATGAACGGCAGCGGCAGACCCGTCACCGGAACGACCCCCAGGCCCATCCCGATGTTGATGAAGGCCTGGAACCCGAACCAGGCGACCACTCCCACGCACAGCAGTCGCGGGTAGGGCTGCTCGCACCCCTGGGCGATGCGCAGGATCCGCCACAGGATCAGCGCGAACAGGCCGATGACCACCACCGACCCCACGAACCCCAGTTCCTCGCCCGCCACCGTGAAGATGAAGTCGGTGTGCTGCTCGGGCACGAACTGACCGTGCGTCTGCTCGCCCTGGAAGAGCCCGGTGCCGTTGAACCCGCCCGACCCCACCGCGATCAGCGCCTGGTTGGAGTTGTACCCCGCGCCCTGCGGGTCGGCGGTCGGGTCCATCAGCGTGGCGATGCGGTCCAGCTGGTAGGGCTCCAGCAGGTCGAACCACCACACGCACAGCGCGCCGACCACCCCGCACGCCAGCATGCCCGCCACCCACACGATCGGGGCGCCCGACAGCGTGAGCATGCCCAGGAAGATCGTGACCAGCACCAGGGTGGTGCCCAGGTCCGGCTGCGCCATCACCAGTGCCAGCGGCACCGCCAGGACCACCAGGCAGAACACCACGTCCCGCGTCATCGGCCGGGCCTCGCCGTCGCGGGGCTCCCCCAGCAGCGTGGCCAGGACCAGGACCAGCCCGACCTTGGACAGCTCACTGGGCTGGAACTGGAAGCCGCCGACCACGATCCAGCCGCGCGACCCGTTGATCACCTCGCCGAGCGGGGTGAGCACCAGGACCAGCGCGACCACCGTGACCAGGTAGACGATCGGCGCGTACGCGCGGATCGTGCGGTGGTCCACCGCGGCGACCAGAAGGCACAGCGCCCACGCCACCAGCAGGTGGAGCAGGTGGCGGCCCAGGTGTTCGGTGGACTCCAGCGGGTCGCTGCCGTCGCCCGGGATGGTCGCCGACCACACCAGCAGCGAACCGATGGCGCACAGGGCCGCCACCGACGCGACCAGCGTCCAGTCCAGTCGGCGCGCCAGGCCCGCCGCGTTGCGTCCGATCTCGGCGCTCCGTGACCCGGGCGCCCCCATGTAGGTGCTCATGGCTACCGATCCAGCAGGTCGATGGAACCGTCGGGACGGATGTCGGGCAGTTGCTCGGGCGGCGCGCCGCCCGGGATCAGCGGCTCCGCGCCGCCGGACGCATCCTCTTCGACCTCGGCCTCGGCTCCCTGTGCCGGGGAGTCGAACCCGTAGATGCCGTCGTAGATGGCGCGCGCGATGGGCGCCGCGGTCGTACCGCCGGTACCGCCCTGGGAGACCAGGACGACGATGGCGAACTGCGGGTCGTCGGCGGGCGCGTAGGAGGCGAACCAGGAGGAGACCTGGCGCCCCTCCACGTCGGCGCTACCGGTCTTGCCCGCGACGGACACCTTGTCCTGCGGGAACCCGGCGAAGGCGCCGCGGGCGGTGCCCTCCTTGGGGACCGCCGTGAGCGCGGTCTGGAGGTACTCCAGCGTCCCGTCGCTGACCGGGAGCTCGCCGCGCACGACCGGTTCGATCTCGCGCACCTCCGTCCCGTCGGCGGAGACCAGCGCCCTGCCGATGCGCGGCTCGTGGAGCGTGCCGCCGTTGGCGACGGCCGCGTAGGCGCTGGCGAGCTGGAGCGGGGTGACGAGGACGTCCCCCTGGCCGATGGCGAAGTTGACGGCCTCGTTGGCCCGCCACTGGAAGCCCTCCACGCACTGCTCGTAGGCCAGCAGCTTGAGGTAGGCGGCGCGCGACGGGTCGGTCTCGGCGACGTCGGGGTAGCCGTGCTCGCCCCGGTGGCAGTTGTTCTCGCGGGTCTCCTGCCAGAAGGTGCGCTTCCACTCGCGGTCGGGGATGCGCCCGGAGGTCTCGTAGGGCAGGTCGATCCCGGTCGGGGAGCCGAAGCCGAAGCCCTTGGCCATCTCGGCCATCGCCTCGTCCGCCTCGCCGTCGGGGTAGAGCCCGCCGTCGTCCTTCCACATCTGGTAGCCGAAGTTGTAGAAGACGGTGTTGCAGGAGACCACGATGGCCTCGTGGAGGCTGATCGGACCCTGGCCCTGGCCCTCGTAGTTCTCGTAGTTCTGCCCGGCCAGGTTCACCGAGCCCGGGCAGGCGTAGGTGCTGCGCAGCGAGTACCCGTTCTCCGCGGCCGCCGCGAGCGAGGAGACCTTGAACGTGGAGCCCGGCGGGTAGGTGCCCTGCACGGCTCGGGAGAGCAGCGGCTCGCCCGCCTCCTCGCTGAGCATCTCGTCGAAGGTCTCCTGGTCGATGCCGCCGCGCCAGATCGCGGGGTCGTAGGTGGGCAGGCTCGCCATGGCCACCACGCCGCCGGTGCGCACGTCCAGGACGATGGCGGCGCCGGAGTCGGCCTTGTAGCGGGGCCGGGCGTTCGCCATCCCCTCGGCCAGCGCCTCCTCGGCGATCTTCTGCACGCCGAGGTCGACGTGGGTGACCAGGTGCATCCCCGGTTCGGGCGGCGCCTCGGAGATGACCTCCATGACCTCGCCGTGGTTGTTCACGCCCAGGACGCGCTTGCCCGCGGTGCCGCGCAGCTGGGCGTCGTAGACCGCCTCCACGCCGTCGCGGCCCACCATGTCGATGCCGGTGAACTGGGTGCGCAGATCCTCGCGGGCCTCCAGCTCCTCCTGGGTCACCGGTTGCAGGTAGCCCAGCATCTGGGAGCCGTGCTCGCCCTGCGGGTACTCGCGCACGGCGTGGGCCTGGGCGCTGATCCCGGGGAAGCGGTCGGCGCTCTCCATGATCTGGAGGGCGACGGAGGGCTCCACGTCGTCGGCGAGGGTGACGGGCTGGTAGGGCGAGCCGGGCCAGCACGGGCGGCTCACCTCGGGCCCGCACAGGCGCATGCGCTTCTGGAGTTCCTCCAGCGGGACGTCGAGCACCTCGGACAGGTCGGTCAGGACCTTCTCGCCGCCGTCCTCCATGCCCGTGATCTCGTGGTAGTCGGCGGAGACCACCAGCTCGGTGCTGTTGTTGACCAGCGGGCGGCCGGTGGTGTCCAGGATCTGCCCCCGCGTGGCGGGGACGAGGAGCTGCTGGTGGTGGTTGGCCACCGCGAGCTCGCGGTAGTGGTCCCACATCGGAATCTGGAGGTACCACAGCCGTACGGCCAGGGCCGCGAAGAGCACCAGGACCAGGATCTGGGCGAGCAGCAAACCGGCCCGGCCGAGTCTGCGGCCGGGCAGTTCGACGTCGTCGACGGGCGACATGTGCACGTTCACCACCCCCCGGGGGACACGGGGCCCCGGACGCCGGCGAGCTCGCTGTCGGAGAGCGCCCCCCGCGCCCACAGCAGCGGAAGCGTGACCAGCGGTGAGACCAGGGTGGTCAGGGCGGCTCCGACGAGGGTGTTGACCGCCACGGCGGCCAGCGACACCCGCGGGTCGCCCATGAGCACGCCGACCAGCGCGTAGCCCAGGCCCACACCCACGGCGGTGACGGCGGTGGCGGCCATCAGGGCCCACACCGAGGGCCTGCCTCCCAGGGCTCCGGCGGAGCCGGTGTTCCTGTGCAGCAGGGCCAGCAGGTAGGCGGCCACGCACAGCACCAGGGCGTAGCGGCCCAGCGCGTGCTCGGCGGGCGGCAGGACGTCCATGGCCAGCCCGGCGGCGAAACCGCACGCCGCGGCGGCGGCGGGGCCGGTGGTCAGGGCGACCGCGACGATCGCCGCGGCCACGAGGTCGGGCCCGGCCCCCCACTCGAACGGGAGCCGGTTGACGACGGTGGCCTGGGCGAGCACGGCGACGGCCACCAGTGCCAGGGTCGCTGCGTTCCTCATGAGCGTTCCCCCTTGTCGGGTCGGGGCGGGAGCACGGAGTCGCGCGGGTCCTCCTCGGGACCCCCGACCACCACGCCCACCACGTCCAGGGACGAGAAGTCCACGGCCGGGGCGATACGTGCGAGGCGGCTGAGCGCGCCGGGCGCCACCTGCACCTCCTCGACGGTGCCGATCGGCACGCCGGGCACGAAGGGCGCGCCCTCGTGCGAGCCGAGCGTGACCAGCCGGTCCCCGGCCTCGACCGGTGCCTGGAGGTCGAACAGCTCCAGGGTCAGTTCGGCGTCGGGGCCGCCGGGGACGGTGCCGCCCCGGACCACGCCGATCTTGCGCGTGGCCTCCAGACGGGCGCCGACGGCGGAGTTGACGTCGGTGGCGAGCATGACGGTGGCGGTGCTCGGACCGGCCTCGATCACCTTGCCCACCAGGCCGGAGCCGTTGACCACGGTCATGTCCGGGCGCACACCGGAGTCGGTTCCGGCGTCGATGGTGACCGTGTCGGCGTAGCCGCGCGCGGTGACGTGGGTGACGGACTGGGCGGGGACGATCTCGTAGCCGCCCAGACCGGCCAGCCCCAGCATCGCGTCGAGCTGCTCGGCGCGCGCCTTGTCGATGCGGGCGGCCCGCAGGTCGTCCTCCAGCTCGGCGTTGGCCTGCTCCAGCTCGGCCACGCGCTCGGATTCGGGGCCGCTGACCAGCCCCTCGTAGAGACCGGACACGGGTCCGGTCGCCCAGGTGACGCCCGCGGCGGCGGGCGCGAAGACGAGTTCGCCGCCCGCGCGGGCCACTGAGGTGACCGGGTTGGCGCCGGGACGGGCGTCCAGGACGAGCAGGGCCACCGCCACGGCGACGAGCACGGCGAGGAGTACGCGGGATCTGCGTGAGTCGCGGAACATGGGTCACCTCCGCCGCTCGGGGACGAGTACCTGGTGGAGCCGTTCGTAGTTCTCGACGCAGGTGCCCGAGCCGACGGCGACGGAGTCCAGCGCGTTGTCGGCGACGTGGATGGGCATCCCGGTCTCGTGCAGGAGCCTCTCGTCGATCCCGCGGAGCAGCGCTCCGCCGCCGGTGACGGCGATGCCGCGGTCCATGATGTCGCCCGACAGCTCCGGGGGGCACTTGTCCAGGCTGGTGCGGACCGCGTCGACGATGGCGGTGACCGGCTCCTCGATGGCCTGGCGGACGTCGCTCTCGGACAGGACGATGGTCTTGGGCAGCCCGCTGACGAGGTCGCGTCCGCGCACCTCGGCGCGGATCTCCTCGGAACCGGTCGGGTAGGCGGAGCCGATGGCCATCTTCAGCTCCTCGGCGGTGCGCTCCCCGATCATCAGCGAGAACTCCTTCTTGACGAAGGTCGCGATGGCCTGGTCGAGTTCGTCGCCGCCCACGCGGATGGACTGCGAGGTGACGATGCCGCCCATGGAGATCACGGCGACCTCGGTGGTGCCGCCGCCGATGTCCACGACCATGTTCCCGGTGGGCTCGTGGACGGGGAGCCCGGCGCCGATGGCGGCGGCCATGGGCTCCTCGATGATGTAGACCCTGCGCGCGCCGGCCTGGTATCCCGCCTCCTTGACGGCGCGGTGCTCGACCGAGGTGATGCCGCTGGGCACCGCCACGATCAGGCGCGGCTTGGCGAAGTGGCGCCGCCGGTGGATCTTCTGGATGAAGTAGCGCAGCATGCGCTCGGTGATCTCGAAGTCGGCGATGACACCGTCCTTCAGGGGACGGATGGCCGTGATGTTGGTCGGCGTGCGACCGATCATCTGCTTGGCTTCGATGCCGACAGCGACGATTCGGCCCGTTGAGGTGTTGAGCGCGACCACCGACGGCTCGTTCAGAACGATGCCGCGTCCTCGCACGTACACGAGCGTGTTGGCGGTACCCAGGTCGACGGCCATGTCCCGGCCGAGAAAAGCAAGGTTGTTCGGCATGTAACGTCCTCAGAGGCGCCGTGTCGGACGTGGTTGCCCGGGGCGACCATACGTAGTCGTTCCGGCACGATAGGTGTTGAGTCCCCCGTATCGTAACGGTCAGCACTTAGTCCGTTACGCAAACACACCGAATTGTTGCCCCGTCGGCGGACGAACCGACCGAAGTCGCCCGTGCCCGCGGGTCCCACATGCCGAAGGACCCGCGGACCGCCCCGTTTCCCCTACAGGTCGGGGAAGAAGAGCTTGATCTCGCGCTCGGCGGAGTAGGTGGAGTCCGAGCCGTGCACGATGTTCTGCTGCACCTCCAGCGCGAAGTCGCCGCGGATGGTGCCGGGGGTGGCGGTCACCGGGTCGGTGGCGCCGGCCAGGGCGCGGAACGCCTCCACCGCGCGCTCGCCCTCGACCACCATGGCCACGAGGGGGCCGCCGGTGATGAACTCGACGAGCGAACCGAAGAACGGGCGCTCGGCGTGCTCCTCGTAGTGCGTCTTGGCGGTCTCGGCGTCGAGCGTGCGCAGCTCCATGGCGACCAGCTTCAGGCCCTTGCGCTCGATGCGCGAGATGACCTCGCCGACGATGTTGCGGCGGACGCCGTCCGGCTTGATGAGAACGAGAGTGCGCTCCACGTGCGTGTCAACTCCTCACTGGGGCTCCGCGTGGCGCACGTGGGCACCCGCCCACGGCAGCGGCCGCACGCGGAGGAATCGGGTGATGGGTCACAGGTGCGGGGGCCGCAGGAGGAGGATTCTCCCCGGGCCGCCCGCCCGGACCTGCGTCACACTATCGCGTTTGGCGCGTGGGCGCGGAGGCCGCGGTGTCCTCGCCCCGCCCGGCGGCCTCCGCCTCGGCGCGGGCCAGGTGGGCGGCCTTCATCTCGTCGGTGCGGCGGCCCATGATGACGCCGGTCACCCACAGGGAGACGAACACCACGGCGACCAGCACCGCCCCGGAGACCAGGAAGGAGGTGAACAGGAAGGCGGCCTGCAGTACCCAGGCCGCGTAGTGCGCCCAGCGGTGCTTCTGGAGCCCGGAGAGCACGAGGGCGGCGACGGCCATCCCTCCCCACAGGCTCCCGGCCAGGACCGGGTCCATCCCCTCCAGGGAGATGGCGACGGGGATGAAGAGGCCGATCACGATGACCTCGAACACCAGGATGACGGCGCAGACTACACGCACGGCGGGTTCCCTTCGTAGTAGACCTGGCCCGTCACTCCTGCGCACCGCGCAACAGGTGGACGGCGTCACCGGCGGTGACGACCGATCCGGTGACCAGTACACCGGTGCCGCCGAACTCCCCGCCTTCCTCGGCCAGGCCCACGGCCCGGTCGATGGCGTCGTCGAGTCGGGGCTCCACGTGCACGCGTTCCTCACCGAAGATGTGCTGGGCGACGTTGGACAGCCGCTCCGGTTCGAGGGAACGCGGGGAGGAGTTACGGGTGACGACGATCTCGTCGAGCAGTGGTTCGAGGGGTTCGAGGATCCCCTCGACGTCCTTGTCGGCCATGATCGCGACCACCCCGACCAGCCGGGAGAAGGTGAAGGCCTCCTCCACGGCCGCCGCGGTGGCGGTCATCCCGGCCGGGTTGTGCGCCGCGTCGGCGATGATGGTCGGGCTGGTGCGCACGACCTCCATACGGCCCGGGGAGTCCACTCCCGCGAGGGCCTCGGCGACGATCGCGGGGTCCAGGCCCCCGGCGTCGTCGCCGGAGGAGGCGAACGCCTCGACCGCGGCCAGGGCCACGGCGGCGTTCCCCGCCTGGTGTGCCCCGAACAGGGGCAGGAACAGGTTCTCGTAGTTGCCGGTGAGGCCCTTGACGGCGATCTGCTGGCCGCCGACGGCGATCTCGCGGGAGGTGACGCCGAACTCCAGGCCCTCCCTGGCCACCCGCGCCCCGACCTCCGCGGCGTTGCGGACCAGGGCCTCGGCGGCGGGCAGCGGCTGCTGGGCCAGGACCGCCACGGAGTCGGGCTTGATGATGCCCGCCTTCTCCTCGGCGATGCCCTCCACCGTGTCGGGCAGGTACTCGGTGTGGTCGATCCCGATGGGGGTCACCACGGCGACGTCTCCGTCGATGACGTTGGTGGCGTCCCACCGGCCGCCCATGCCGACCTCGACGACGGCCACGTCCACGGGGGCGTCGGCGAAGACGGCGTAGGCCATCACCGTGAGGATCTCGAAGAACGACAGCGGTGCGTCGTTCATCGAGTCGGCCATCTCGACGTAGGGGCGGATGTCGTCGTAGGCCGCGACGAACCGCTCCTGGGATATGGGCTCCCCGTCGATGACGATGCGCTCGCGCACGGTGCGCAGGTGCGGGCTGGTGTAGCGGCCCACGCGCAGACCCCGCCCGCGCATGAGCGCGTCGATCATGCGGGCGGTGGAGGTCTTGCCGTTGGTACCGGTGACGTGGATGGCCCGGAAGTTGCGGTGCGGGTCGCCCAGGAGGTCCAGCAGGGTGCGGACCCGGTCCAGTCGAGGATCGATGTCGGACTCGGGCGCGCGGGCGAGGATCTCCGCGGTCACCTCGGCGTAGCGCCGCTCGGCGCTGGCTTCGCTCACGGTGTCTCGATGTCTCGTGTGTTCGGGGTGTACACCCGCGCCAGTCTACGCGCCCCCACCTGGGCACGATCCCCGGGTGAGGGAACCGGTGGCCTGTGTCGCGCAGACCATACTGGGACCATGCGAAGCCTTGACCCCTTCTTCTCCGAGTGGGCGCAGCGCCGCCCCGACCGCCCCCGCGACCGCACCGGAAGCCTGGAGCGTGCCACGGCGCTGATGCGCGTGCTCGGGCTGGACACGCGCCGCCCCCCGGTGCTGGGAGTGGTGGGGTCCAAGGGGAAGGGGAGCACGGCGACGACGGCCGCGGCGGCGCTGGCGTCGGCCGGACTGCGCACGGTCCTGGTCACCGGGCCGAGCTTCCGCTCCTACCGCGAGCGCGTACGGGTGGACGGGACCTCGGTGTCCGACGCCGAACTGGACGTGTTGGGCGCCCGGATCGACGCCGCCCGACGGGAACTGCCGACGGTGGAGGAGTTCGGCGGCCACCTGGCACCGAGCGGGCTGTTTCTCATGGCGGGGCTGCTGCGCGCCATCGAGGTGGGTGCCGACGTGTGCGTGCTGGAGGCCGGGATGGGCGGCCACCGCGACGAACTGCGCCTGGTCGGCCCGGAGGTCGTCGCGCTGGGCAAGGTCTTCGCCGAGCACGTGGGCATCCTCGGCGACACCGTGGCGCAGATCGCCCGGGAGAAGGCGCGGGTGGCCGGGGAGCGGACCCGCGCGCTGGTGCGCCTGCCGCAGACCGCGGAGGTGGCCGCTGCGGCCGACGCCGCCCTGGCCGAGGCCACCGGGGGCCGGGTGCGGGCCGAGGTGGTCGATCCGGACAGGCCGGGGGTGGAGCCGCCGCCCGGGCTGCGCCCGCCGGGGCTGTCCGCGGCCTCGGGGGTGCTGGGGACGGCGGCGGCGGCGCGGATGCTGGACCACCTGGGCCGCCCGCCCCTGGACCGGGAGCGGCTGCACGCCGTCCTGGGCACCGTCCGGCTGCCGGGGAGGCTGTCCCGCCACACGGTGCCCGGAGAGGCGGCAGAAGCGTCCGGACGGGTCGGAGGGGCGCCCGGTCGGGCTGGAGGAGTGTCCGACGGGGACCCGGTGGGGGGCGGCAGCACGCCGGACGCGGAGGCGGACGCCGAGGTGGTCGTGGACTCGGCCATCGACCGCAACGGGGTCGCCGCCGCCCTGGCCCACGTCCGTGGGCTGTGGGGCGGGGTGGACCACGTGCTGCTGTGCCTGCCCGACCACAAGGACGTGTCGGGGGCGGTGGAGGTCCTGGGCGATCTGCCCGTGACCGCCGTGCGCCTGTCCGAGGCCCACCTGCGCTTCGAGCACGCCCTGCCGGGCCACTGGGGCCGCATGGACGCCGCGGACCTGTCCCCCGCGGCCCTGCGCGCGCTCGGCGAACGCGTGCTGGCCCTGGGCACGGTCTACTTCACCGGCCGGGTCCTGGAGGCCGTGGACGCCCCCACCGACCGCCTCTTCGGCTGAGGCCGGACCGCGCGGCCCCGAACGCCCACGTCGTCCACAGGTCGGAGGAGGCTCTGGCGGCGCCGGGCACTGGCGCGGGACACTCGAAAACGGGGGTGTCGGGCTTCCCCGGCGGTGGGG
>NZ_QPFC01000531.1:0-5859 GCF_003427465.1 Nocardiopsis sp. TNDT3
AGGACGGGGTATCCACGCCCAACAAACAGATGACACCCGTCGTCGAACTCGACCGCGTCACCCACCGCTTCGGCGGACGCAAGGGCAAGGACGGCCCCGCCGCCGTCGCCGACCTGGACCTGGCCGTGCAGCGCGGCAGGTTCACCACGCTGCTGGGCCCCAGCGGCTGCGGCAAGACCACCACCCTGCGCATGATCGCCGGGTTCCTCCAGCCCACCTCCGGCAGGATCCTGCTGGAGGGGGAGGACGCCACCCGCACCCCGCCGGAGAAGCGCAACATCGGCATGGTCTTCCAGTCCTACGCGCTCTTCCCGCACATGACCCTGCGCGACAACGTCGGCTACGGGCTGCGCACCCGCAGGATCGCCGCCCAGGAGGTGGCCAGGCGCGCGGGTGAGGCGCTGGACCTGGTGGGCCTGGCGCACCTGGCCGACCGCAAGCCCGCCGAGCTGTCCGGCGGCCAGCAGCAGCGGGTGGCCCTGGCCCGCGCCGTGGCCATCCGACCCTCGGTGCTGCTGCTGGACGAGCCGCTGTCCAACCTCGACGCCCAGCTGCGCGTGCAGATGCGCCGCGAACTGCTGCGGGTCCAGCGCGAGACCGGGCTGACCGCCGTCCTGGTCACCCACGACCAGGACGAGGCGCTGGAGCTGTCCGACACCATGGTCATCCTCAACGAGGGGCGCCTGGAGCAGCAGGGCGCGCCCCGGGAGGTCTTCCCCGCGCCCGCCAACCGCTTCGTCGCCGAGTTCCTGGGCTACGACAACTTCCCGCGGGTGCCCGGGCACGGAGCCGTCACCATCCGGCCCGAACACGTGCGCCTGCTGCCCGCCGGAACCCGCGAGGGCGAGGGCGAGACCGGCCTGGGCGGCACCGTCGGCGAGGTCACCTTCCAGGGCAGCAACTGCCTGGTCGAGGCCCGCATCGACGGCGTGGAGGGGCCCGGGTCGGTCCTGCGCTCCCTGCACCCGGCCGACGACCTGCGTCCCGGCGACCCCGTGCGTATCGCCCTGCCCCACCGCCACCTGGTGGAACTCGCCGAGGAGACCGGATGAGCCGCACCGCACGCCCGCGCCGCATGCTCGCCGCGCTCGCCGGGACGGCGGCGCTGGCCCTGGTGAGCGCCTCGTGCGCACCGGTGCGCGAGGACGACCCCGACACGCTGGTGGTGAGCACCTTCGCCTTCGCCACCGAGGAGTTCACCGAGGTGGTGGCCGACCCCTTCGAGGCCGAGACCGGGATCCGGGTGGTCCTGGACACCGGCAACAACGCCGGGCGGCTCACCAAGCTCAGGATCAACGCCGAGACGCCCGACACCGACGTCGTGCTCATCTCCGACTACTACGCCCAGATCGGCAAGGACATGGGGCTGTTCGCCCCCGTCGACCCCGCCGAGGTGCCCAACCTCGACGCCATCCAGCCCTGGGCGGTGGACCCGGACGGGTACGGCCCCGCCTACACCTTCCAGCTCCTGGGCCTGCTCTACCGCACCGACCTCGTCGAGGAGGCCCCCGACTCCTGGGACGACCTGTGGGCCGAGCCCGAGGGAGGGTACGTGCTGCCCGACATCTCGGTCTCGGCCGGTCCGATGTTCGTCCTGGCCGCGGGCGAACACTTCGGCTCGGGTCCCTCCGACCCCGACGCCGGCTTCGAGGCGATGGGCCGGATCGGCGCGGACGCGCTCCAGTTCTACACCGGCTCCACCGAGCTCACCAGCCTGCTCGAACGCGGTGAGATCGCCATGGCGCCCGGCCTGGACAACTTCGCCATGGGCTCGGTGGAGGCCGGGCAGCCGATCGGCTTCGCCGCGCCCGAACAGGGCCGGGTGATGACCGCCAACACCGTCCAGGTGGTCGACGGGGCGCCCAACGAGGCCGGTGCACTGGCCTTCGTCGACTTCCTGCTGCGCCCCGAGATCCAGGAGGGGATGGCCGAGGCCCTCTACGACAAGCCCGTGGCGCTGGAGGCCGACCCCACCCCGCTCATGGAGCGGGTGTCGGGACAGGCCGCCTCCTCCCCGTCCGACAGCGGCTACCACCAGGGCGACCTGGCCCTCATCGCGCAGGAGCGCTCCACCTGGCTGGACCGCTTCACCGAGGAGGTGGCGCGGTGAGCGTGCCCATCGTGATCGACTGCGACCCCGGCGTCGACGACGCCCTGGCCCTGCTGCTCGCGCTGGCCTCCCCGGAGCTGGAGGTGCGGGGGGTGACCACGGTGGCCGGGAACGCCTCCCTCGCCGACGTGGACCGCAACGCCGCGCACGTGCTGGACCTGGCCGCGGCCCCGGCCGACCTGCCGCTGGTGTCGGGGCTGGCCGGGCCGATCTCGCGGACCGCGCGCCTGCGCGACGAGCCCATGCACGGGGCCGGCGGCCTGGGCGGGCTGGTCCCCGCCTCGCCGCCCCGGGCGTTCGGTCCCGGCCACGCGGTCGACTGGCTGGCGGAGCAGGCCCTGCGCTCGCCGGGGGAGCTGACCCTGGTGGCGATCGGCCCGCTGTCCAACGTGGCCGCCCTGCTCGCCCGCCACCCGCAGGCCGGACCGGCGCTGCGCGAGATCGTCGTCATGGGCGGCGCCGCCTTCGCCCAGGGCAACATCACCCCGGCCGCGGAGTTCAACTTCCACGCCGACCCCGAGGCCGCCCGCTACGTCCTGGAGTCGGGCCTGCCGGTGCGGATCGTGGGCCTGGACGTCACCCGCGCCGCCCTGTACCCGCTGCGCGAGGCCGAGGAGCTGGCGGCGCTGCCCGGCACCGCCGGGATCGCCGGAGCACTGCTGCGCGACTACGCCCTGCGCTACCTGGACCGCTTCGGCGTCGCCGCCGTGCCGGTGCACGACGCGCTGGCGGTGGCCGCCGTCGCCCATCCCGGACTGCTGGGCTGGGAGGAGGGCACCGCCTCGGTGGAGTGCGCCGGAGAACTCACCCGCGGCGCCCTCGTGGCCGACCTGCGCACCCCCGGCCGCGCACGGCACGTGCGCGTGGCCCGCACCGTGGACGCCGACGGGTTCGCCGCCCGCCTCACCGAGGGCATCGCCAGCTACGCCGCAGAACCGAACGACAGCGCGCGGACGCCGTGAACCGCGACCGCGCACCGGAAGGGGAACCGACTCCGATGCTCACCGCAGACCTGCTCATCCGCGGCGGAGACGTCGTCTCCGTCCACACCGGCCAGGTGTGGCGGGCCGACGTCGCCGTGGTCGGCGACGCGATCCGCGCGGTGCTGCCGCCGGGCACCCCCGTCGAGGCCCGCGAGACCGTCGACGCCGACGGGCTCGTGGTCGCGCCCGGGTACGTGGACGCGCACATGCACATCGAGAGCTCCCTGCTGGCCCCGGCCGAGTTCGCCCGGGTCACGCTCGCGCGCGGCACCACGACCGTGCTCGCCGACGCCCACGAGATCGTCAACGTCGCCGGGCGCGAGGGGCAGGCGTGGATGATCGGGCAGGGCGAGGCCACCGGGCAGACCATGCGCTGGGCGGTCCCCTCGTGCGTGCCCGCGCTCGACGGGTTCGAGACGGCCGGGGCCCGCCTGGACGCCGACGACGTCGCCGAGATGCTGGACTGGGAGGGGGTCACCACCCTCGGCGAGGTGATGGACTACCGCGCGGTGGTCTCCGGCGACCCCAGGATGGGCGCCATCATCGCCGCGGCCCGCAGCCGGGGCGTGCGCCTGGACGGGCACTGCCCCAACCTGTCCGGCGCCGAGCTGGGCGAGTACCTGTGGGCCGGGATCGACTCCGACCACTGCAAGAACACCGCCGAGGTGGCGGTGGAGAAGGCCCGCCTGGGCATGCTGCTGATGCTCCAGGAGAAGTGCCTGACCCCCGAGGTCGTGCGGGCCCTGCTGGACCTGCCGCACCTGCCCGACTTCTGCCTGGTCACCGACGACATCGTCGTGGACGCCATCGTGAGCACCGGTCACCTGGACCGGGTGGGGGCGGTGGCCCTCGAACGCGGACTGCCCCCGCTGGCGGTGCTGCGGGCGCTCACGCTCCAGCCCGCGCGCAGGCTCGGCCTCGACGACCGGGGGACCGTCACCCCGGGCAAGCGCGCCGACCTGGTCCTGCTGCGCTCGCTCACCGAGCTGACCCCCGTGGTCGCGATCGCCGGCGGCACGGTCGTGGGCCGCGACGGCGCCCCGCTCACCGGACCCGGGCCCGCGCCGGAGCACCCGTTCGGCGGCACGGTGCGCATCGGCGCGCCCGACGCGCGGGCGGCCCGCTGGCGGGTGGACCTGCCCGACGGCGACCACGCCTTCCGGGCGCTGCGGGTGAACCCGGTGGACACCTACACCGAGCCGGACGAGGTCGTGCTGCCCGTGCGCGGGGGAGTGGTGCACTGGCAGGGCAGGACCGCGGTGGTGGCGGTCTTCGAGCGCCACACCGGGGCGGGCGGGGTGGCGTTCGCGCCGGTCACCGGGCAGGAACTGGGCGCGGGGGCCTTCGCCACCACCTACGCCCACGACAGCCACAACCTCACGGTCGTGGCCACGAGCGAGGACGCGCTGCGCGAGGCCGCCGCGCGGGTGGTGTCCTGGGGCGGGGGCATGCGCCTGGTCCGCGAGGGCGGCGCGGGCGCCGGGATCGCCCTGCCCATCGGCGGGGTCATGTCGGAGAGGCCCGCCGACGAGGTCGCCCGGGCCACCCGGGAGCTGCGCGCGGAGCTGGCGGCGTGGGGCTGGGACAACCGCAACGCCTTCATGAGCCTGTCCACGCTGACCCTGGCGGTGTCCCCGAGCGTGAAGATCACCGACCGGGGCCTGGTGCGCGTGGTCGAGCGCGCCTGGGAACCGGCGACGGTGGGCTGACCCGTTGCGCAGGGCGGAGCCGCGTACCTTCCCCGGGTGCGCGGCTCCTCGTGCGACCGCGGCTCCGCCACCGCGGCGGGAGCCGAACCGGTCCGGCGGACCCGTCCGCCGAGGCTGTACCCGAGCTGACGGAAAATAAATCTACGCCGTATAGGTGGGCTTTCCGGTAACAACGAACCCCGGACAGACCAGACACTGACAGACCACCGGTCACAATCAGCTCCGCCCGGAGAAACCCGCGCCGGGCCGCTGTCCTCGTCCGGGGCGCGATGGAGCCCCGGGTCGTGGCGGGAGCCCGTCGTCCCCCTGGGCGGGCCGCCCCGCCCTCAGTCGGTGCGGGTGTCCAGGACCTCCCGGTGGCCCAGGGCGCGCAGCAGGTAGGGCAGGAGCCGGTCGGCGATGCCGTGGCCGGGGGAGGCGCCGGGCGCGGGCGGCACCAGGAACGTGTGGCTGACCATCGGGCCGATCACCATCTCCGCCACCACCAGGGGATCCTCCACCGGCGGGATCTCCCCGCGCGCGACGGCGCGTTCCACCACCGCCAGCACCCGTTCCTGGAGCGGCACCACGAAGTCGCCGAAGAGCGCGTCGGCGAGCGCCTGGTTGTGCGCGGCCTCGCCCAGCACCGCGCGCAGCAGCCTCCCGGAGGCCCCCTCCAGGGCCGCGGCCTTGTCGTGCAGGAGCCGGGACAGGTCCGAGCGCAGCGCGCCGGTGTCGAGGTCGGGCCCCAGGTTCTCCGCCCAGTCCCGGGCGGCTCCCAGCACCAGGTCCTCCTTGGAGCGCCAGCGCCGGTAGAGGGTGGCGGTGGAGACGCCGGCCCGCCGGGCGACGGCGGCCGTGGTCAGGCCGCCGTACCCGTGCAGTTCGAGCTCGGCGAGGGTGGCGTCCATCAGCGCGCGGTCCCGGGACGCGTCGCGCGGTCGGCCCCGGTGGGGGGCGCGCGAGGCGTCGGGCAGATGGTCGGTGGTCATGCCCGAATCCTATGTGAGCGAGGCCTAGGGAAACGAAAGCGTTTCGTTTAGTATCGCTCCATGACCGACACCCAAGGCGCCCCCGC
>NZ_QPFC01000051.1:0-5516 GCF_003427465.1 Nocardiopsis sp. TNDT3
GGCCCGCCCACCAGCACACAAGACGTCATCGGGCTCTGTGACGGTGACGCACCGCAGGGGCAAGCCCTGTTGCGGTTTCTCAAGGGAATAGGGGCTCACGGCTACAACGGCGGATCCGCCGGGCCTGGGCGTCTGTGACCGGGAACAGCTCACCGTTACGGACACTGAAGCGAAGGACGAACAGGCCACATGGCGGGACAGAAGATCCGCATTCGGCTAAAGGCCTATGACCACGAGGTCATCGACAGCTCGGCTCGCAAGATCGTCGAGACTGTGACGCGAACTGGCGCACAGGTCGCGGGCCCGGTGCCGCTGCCGACGGAGAAGAACGTTTACTGCGTCATCCGATCGCCGCACAAGTACAAGGACTCGCGCGAGCACTTCGAGATGCGCACGCACAAGCGGCTGATCGACATCATCGACCCCACGCCGAAGACGGTCGACTCGCTCATGCGACTCGACCTCCCGGCGGGCGTTGACATCGAGATCAAGCTTTAAGGACGCACAGACATGGCCACCAAGCAGATCAAGGGAGTTCTGGGCGAAAAGCTCGGCATGACCCAGGTCTTCGACGACGCGGGCAAGATGGTGCCCGTGACGGTTCTGAAGGCCGGTCCGTGCGTCGTGAGCCGCATCCGGACTCCGGACACCGATGGCTACTCCGCCATCCAGCTCGGCTACGGGCAGATCAACCCGCGCAAGGTCAACAAGCCGCTCGGCGACTACCTGCGCGCGCACGACCTGACCCCGCGCCGCCACTACGTCGAGGTCCGCACGACCGACGCCACCGAGTACACGCTCGGCCAGGAGGTCACCGCGGACAGCTTCGAGACCGGCCAGAAGGTCGACGTCACGGGCAAGAGCAAGGGCAAGGGCTTCGCGGGTGTGATGAAGCGCCACGGTTTCCGCGGCCTCTCCGCCTCGCACGGTACCCAGCGCAAGCACCGCTCGCCCGGCTCCATCGGCGGCTGCGCCACGCCCGGCCGCGTGTTCAAGGGCATGCGGATGGCCGGTCGCATGGGCAACGTGCGCAAGACCGTCCAGAACCTGACCGTTCACTCCGTCGACGCGGAGAAGGGACTCATCCTGGTCAAGGGTGCCGTCCCCGGTCCCAACGGCGGTCTGGTGCTCGTCCGCACCGCTGTGAAGGGGGACAAGTAAGCCATGGCCCAGATCGAGGTCAAGAACCCCGAGGGCGGCACCAAGGGCAGCGTCGAGCTGCCGGACACCGTCTTCGCCCAGCAGGTCAGCATCCCGCTGATCCACCAGGTCGTGAACGCCCAGCTCGCCGCTGGCCGTCAGGGCACGCACGCCACCAAGACCCGCGGCGACGTCCGCGGCGGTGGCAAGAAGCCCTACCGCCAGAAGGGCACGGGCCGGGCCCGCCAGGGTTCCATCCGCGCCCCGCAGTACACCGGCGGCGGCACGGTCCACGGACCCCAGCCGCGCGACTACAGCCAGCGCACCCCCAAGAAGATGAAGGCCGCCGCCCTGCGCGGAGCCCTCTCGGACCGGGCGCGCCACGGCCGCATCCACGTCGTCAGCCAGTTCGTGGCCGAGGACCTGGAGAGCAAGTTCACGCAGACCGCTCTGAAGGCGCTGCGCCAGGTCACCGAGTCCGACAAGGTCCTGGTGGTGCTGGCCCGCGACGACGAGCACAACCGGCGCGCCCTGCGCAACGTCGAAGAGGTGCACATCCTCGACGCGGACCAGGTGAACACCTACGACGTCCTGTACTCGGACGACGTGGTCTTCACCGAGGCGGGCTACGCCGAGTTCCTGGCCCACGCGGCCGGTGCCTCCAAGGCCGCGCAGTCCGAGGAGGACGACCAGTGAGGATCGCCGACCACCGGGACATCATCGTCGAGCCGGTGATCTCCGAGAAGAGCTACGGGCTCATGGACGAGAACAAGTACACGTTCATCGTCCGCCCGGACGCCAACAAGACCCAGATCAAGATCGCGATCGAGAAGATCTTCGAGGTGAAGGTCACGAGCGTGAACACGATCAACCGCAAGGGCAAGCGCAAGCGCACCCGCTTCGGTTACGGGAAGCGTCCCGACACCAAGCGCGCGATCGTCAGCGTCGCCGAGGGCGACCGGATCGACATCTTCGGTGTCTGACCTCTCCCGGGTCTGACCGCTACACACCAAGCAACACGTAAAGGAATGCGCGAAGAAGATGGGCATTCGTAAGTACAAGCCGACGACACCGGGTCGTCGCGGCTCCAGCGTGAGCGACTTCGTCGAGATCACGCGCTCGGAGCCCGAGAAGTCCCTGGTGCGTCCGCTCCACTCCAAGGGCGGTCGCAACGGCCACGGCCGCATCACCGCCCGCCACCAGGGCGGTGGCCACAAGCGCGCCTACCGCGTGATCGACTTCCGTCGTCACGACAAGGACGGCGTGCCGGCCAAGGTCGCCCACATCGAGTACGACCCGAACCGCACCGCGCGCATCGCGCTGCTCCACTACGTGGACGGTGAGAAGCGCTACATCCTGGCTCCGGCCGGCCTCAAGCAGGGCGACCGGGTCGAGAACGGTCCGCAGTCCGACATCAAGCCCGGCAACTGCCTCCCGCTGCGCAACATCCCCACGGGTACGTTCGTGCACGCGGTCGAGCTGAAGCCGGGCGGCGGCGCCAAGCTGGGCCGCTCCGCGGGCTCGCAGATCCAGCTCCTGGCCAAGGAGGGCAAGTACGCCACGCTGCGTATGCCCTCCGGTGAGATGCGCATGGTGGAGATCACCTGCCGCGCCACCGTCGGCCAGGTGGGCAACGCCGAGCAGTCCAACATCAACTGGGGCAAGGCCGGCCGCTCCCGCTGGAAGGGCAAGCGCCCGACCGTCCGCGGTGTCGTGATGAACCCGGTCGACCACCCCCACGGTGGTGGTGAGGGCAAGACCTCCGGTGGCCGCCACCCGGTCAGCCCCTGGGGTAAGAAGGAAGGCCGGACCCGGGCCAAGAACAAGGCCAGCGACAAGCTCATCGTGCGGCGTCGGCGTAGCGGTAAGAAGAAGCGGTAAGGAGCACGTCTGATGCCACGTAGCCTTAAGAAGGGTCCCTTCGTCGACGACCACCTCATCAAGAAGGTGGAGTCGCAGAACGAGAAGGGGACCAAGAACGTCATCAAGACGTGGTCCCGGCGGTCCATGATCGTTCCGGAGATGATCGGTCACACGATCGCCGTCCACGACGGCCGCAAGCACGTCCCCGTGTTCGTGTCCGAGTCGATGGTCGGCCACAAGCTCGGTGAGTTCGCTCCCACGCGTACTTTCCGCAGCCACGTCAAGGAAGACCGCCGTAGCCGCCGTTAGCGGTTGCAGCAGCAGAAAGAACCATTTCTCCACGGTGAGTGGAGATGAATTTCCGTGAGCGAGGGAAAAGCGATGGGAACGAGGGCACAGGCACGGTTCGTCCGTGTTACGCCCCGAAAGGCCCGCCGGGTGGTGGACCTTATTCGCGGGTTGCCCGCTGACGAGGCACAGGCGGTGCTCCGGTTCGCGCCCCAGTCGGCGAGCGAGCCTGTTGGCAAGGTGCTGGCTAGCGCCATCGCCAACGCCGAGCACAACGACAAGCTGGACCGCGGGACGCTGGTGGTCGAACGCGCGTGGGTGGACGAGGGTCCGACCCTGAAGCGCATTCGTCCGCGAGGCTTCGGCCGCGCCTTCCGGGTGACCAAGCGCACGAGCCACATCACCGTGGTCGTCGCTGAGCGCTCGGGCGCCTCGTCCAAGACGAAGGAAAGGACCCGATAGTGGGGCAGAAGGTAAACCCGCACGGGTTCCGCCTCGGAGTCACCACCGACTTCAAGAGCCGTTGGTACGCCGACAAGTCCTACAAGGACTACGTCAAGGAAGACGTCGCGATCCGTCGGATGCTGACCCGCGGCATGGAGCGCGCGGGCATCTCCAAGGTGGAGATCGAGCGCACCCGTGACCGCGTCCGCGTCGACGTCTACACCGCCCGGCCGGGCATCGTCATCGGCCGCCGCGGCGTCGAGGCCGACCGCATCCGGACCGACCTGGAGAAGCTGACCGGCAAGCAGGTGCAGCTGAACGTCTTCGAGGTCAAGAACCCCGAGATCGACGCGCAGCTCGTCGCCCAGGGCGTCGCCGAGCAGCTGAGCAGCCGCGTGGCCTTCCGCCGCGCGATGCGCAAGGCCATGCAGACCGCGATGAAGAGCGGTGCCAAGGGCATCCGCATCCAGTGCGGCGGCCGTCTGGGCGGGGCCGAGATGTCGCGCTCGGAGTTCTACCGCGAGGGCCGTGTGCCCCTGCACACCCTGCGCGCCGACATCGACTACGGCTTCTTCGAGGCCCGTACGACCTTCGGCCGCATCGGTGTGAAGGTCTGGATCTACAAGGGTGACGCGCCCGCCACCCGCGCCGAGCGTGAGGCGGCCCAGGCCGCGCAGCGCTCCGCCGGTGGCGGCGGTGGCGGTGGCGGCGGTCAGCGCCGCGAGCGCCCCCAGCGTCGTCGTCGCGGCGGTGCCGGTGGCGGCCAGCCGCAGAACGCCGAGGCCAAGGCCCCGGCCGAGTCCGCGAAGTCCGAGGGGAGCTGACCAGTGCTTATTCCTCGTAAGGTCAAGTACCGCAAGCAGCACCACCCGGATCTGCGCGGCAAGGCCAAGGGCGGCACGACGGTCACTTTCGGTGAGTTCGGCATCCAGGCCCTGGAGTCGGCCTACGTGACGAACCGTCAGATCGAGTCCGCTCGTATCGCCATGACGCGTCACATCAAGCGTGGCGGCAAGGTGTGGATCAACATCTTCCCGGACCGCCCGCTGACCAAGAAGCCCGCCGAGGTCCGCATGGGTTCCGGTAAGGGTTCCCCGGAGTGGTGGGTCGCGCCGGTCAAGCCCGGTCGCGTGATGTTCGAGCTGTCGGGCGTGCCCGAGGCCATCGCCAAGGAGGCGATGCGCCGTGCGATGCACAAGCTCCCGATGAAGTGCAAGTTCGTTACGCGGGAGGGGGAGTGATGGCCAAGTCCGTGACTGCCCATGAGCTCCGTGACCAGTCCGTCGAGGACCTGGTCGCCAAGCTCAAGGAAGCCAAGGAAGAGCTGTTCAACCTCCGCTTCCAGGCCGCCACCGGCCAGCTCGACAACCACAGCCGACTGCGTACCGTCAAGCGCGAGATCGCCCGGATCTACACGATCCTGCGTGAGCACGAGCTGGGTATCGCCCCGCTGTCTGGTGAGTCGGCGCAGGAGAAGGAAGCAGCCGAATGAGTGAGAACCAGACCGCGACCCGCAACTACCGCAAGGTGCGCGAGGGCTACGTCGTCAGCGACAAGATGGACAAGACCGTCGTTGTCGAGGTCGAGGACCGCATCACGCACGCCAGGTACGGCAAGGTCATCCGTCGCACGTCCAAGTACAAGGCGCACGACGAGGCGAACTCCTGTGGCGTGGGCGACCTGGTCCGACTGATGGAGACCAGGCCGCTCTCCGCGACCAAGCGCTGGCGCGTCGTGGAGATCCTGGAGAAGGCTAAGTAACCCCAGCCTGTCGGGGGGGG
>NZ_QPFC01000532.1:0-6562 GCF_003427465.1 Nocardiopsis sp. TNDT3
GTCATCACCTCCTCGGTCCACGCCTGGTTCGGGCTCCCCGGCCGACCGGCCTACGCCACCACCAAGGGCGGGCTCACCGCCCTGACCCGCCAGCTCGCCGTCGAGTACGGGCCGCGGGTGCGCGTCAACTGCGTGCTGCCCGGCCCCATCCTCACCGCCGCCTGGGAGGGCGTGGGCGAGGAGGACCGCCGCGACAGCGTCGCGCAGACCGCCGCGGGCCGCTTCGGCGACCCCGACGAGGTGGCCTCCGTCATCTCCTTCCTCGCCTCCGCGGAGGCCTCCTACGTCACCGGGACGAGCCTGCCGGTCGACGGAGGGTGGAGTATCTACAAGGCGTCGTCGTGACGGGACGCCCGGAACGGAGGAAGTGATGGCGGCCTACTCGGGGCGCGGTGTGCACGGCCAGACGGTGCGGTTGCTGGGGGAGCGCGTGCTCTCCGGACGGATCGGCGAAGGGGAGACGATCGACCTGGCCGCGCTCAGCGGCGAGCTCGACCTGAGCCTGACCGCGATCCGCGAGGCGATCAAGGTCCTGGCGGCCAAGGGCCTGGTCGGCTCCCGGCAGAAGAAGGGGACGTTCGTGCGCCCCCGCGGCGACTGGAACCTGCTCGACCCGGACGTGGTCCGGTGGCGGATCGCCGCGGGCGCGGGGGACGTCTTCTTCGGCGAGCTGGCCGAACTGCGCGACGCCCTCGAACCCGCCGCGGCGCGCCTGGCCGCGCTGCGCCGCACCGACGCCGACGTCACCGAACTGCGCGCGGCGCTCACCGACATCGCCGACACCGGCCGCGGCCCGGCGGAGGAGGCCGCGCGGGCCGACCTGCGCTGGCACCGCGCGCTGCTGGCGGCCACGCACAACGAGCTGTTCACCCGCACCGACGTCTTCTTCGCCGCGGGGCTCTCCGAACGCGACCGCCTGGTCCACGGGGGCGCCCACGACGACCCGGTGCCCACCCACGGCGCGGTCACCGATGCCGTCGCCGCGGGCGACCCGCGCGCCGCCGAGTCCGCCATGCGCTCCCTGCTGGAGCAGGCCAGGGAAGACCTCCTCCGCGTCACCGAGGACGACGCGGCCGTAGACGATCTGGAGACACCTCAGTGAGAATCACCCGTATCGAGACCTTCCTGGTCCCGCCCCGGTGGCTGATGTGCCGGGTGGAGACCGACGACGGCGTCGTGGGCTGGGGCGAGCCCGTGGTGGAGGGGCGCGCGGAGACCGTGCGCGCCGCGGTCGAGGAGCTGTCCGAACTCCTCCTGGGCCAGGACCCCGCGCCCATCGAGTACCACTGGCAGCGCCTCACCAAGGCCGCTTTCTACCGGGGCGGGCCCATCCTGTCCAGCGCCGTCGCGGGGCTCGACCAGGCGCTGTGGGACATCGCGGGCAAGCGGCTGGGCGTCCCCGTCCACCGGCTCCTCGGCGGCCCCGTCCGCGACCGGGTGCGCGTGTACGGCTGGGTCGGCGGCGACGACCCGGCCGAACTGGCGGAGGCGGTCGCGGCCCGCGTGGAGTCCGGTCTCACCGCCGTGAAGATGAACGCGTCCGGGGTGATGGGGCGCTCGGCCACCGTGCGCGAGATCGACGGCGTCGTGGAGCGACTGGCCGGGGTGCGCGACGTGCTCGGCCCGGACCGGGACGTGGCGGTGGACTTCCACGGCCGCTTCAACGCGGCCACCGCCCGCCGGGTCCTGCCCCTGCTGGAGCCCCTGCGCCCCATGTTCGCGGAGGAGCCGGTCCTGCCCGAGTACGGGCACCTGCTCGGCGACGTCGTGCGGTCCAGCCCGGTGCCCATCGCCACCGGCGAGCGCCTGTTCGGCCGGACCGAGTTCCTGCCCGCGCTCCAGGCGGGGGTCGCGGTCGTCCAGCCCGACCTCTCCCACGCGGGCGGGGTCTCCGAGGTGCGCCGGATCGCCTCCCTGGCCGAGACCTACGACGCCCTGCTGGCCCCGCACTGCCCGCTCGGCCCCGTGGCCCTGGCCGCGAGCCTGCAGGTCGCCTTCGCCACGCCCAACTTCCTCATCCAGGAACAGAGCATGGGCATCCACTACAACCGCGACGCCGAACTGCTCGACTACGTCCTGGACACCGAGGTCTTCGCCTTCCCCGACGGGCACATCCACCGTTCCGAGGCCCCGGGGCTGGGCGTGAGCGTGGACGAGGACGCCGTGCGCGCGGCGGACCGGATCGGCCACCGCTGGAGGCCGCCGGTGTGGAGCCACCAGGACGGGTCCTTCGCGGAGTGGTGAGGAAGGGAGTGACGCGCATGCTGTGCGAACCGTGGAGCACCGACCGCTTCGAACTGGGGGAGGGGCTGCGCCTGCGGGGCCGGGACCTGTTCATGGTGGACATCCTCACCGGCCGCCTCCTGCGGCTCGACCCCCGCACGCCGGGCCCGGCCGAGGTGGTCGCCGCCCTCGACGTCCCCCTGGGGGCGGTCGCCCCCGTCCGGGGCGAACCGGGGAGGTTCGTCGCGGCGGCGGGCACGGGCGTGGCGCTGCTGTCCGAGGGCGGCGCACCGGAGTGGCTGGCCAGGCCCGAGGACGGCGCGGCCACGCCGATGCGGATGAACGACGGCTGCTGCGACCCGAGCGGGAGGTTCTGGGCCGGGTCGATGGCCTACGACGGCACCCCCGGGGCCGGTTCGCTCTACCGCGCCGACCCCGACGGCCGGGTCACCCGGGTCCTGGAGGGCTACACCGTCCCCAACGGTCCCGCCTTCACCGCCGACGGCGCCCGCATGTACCTCGCCGACAGCGCCGAGGGCCGCATCGACGCCTACGAGATCTCCCCGGACGGCGCCCCCGGTGCGCGGACCGTCTTCGCCCGGGTCGGGGACGGCAGCCCCGACGGGATGCAGGTCGACGCCGAGGGGCACCTGTGGGTCGCGGTCTGGGGCGCGGGGAGGGCGCACCGCTACGACCCCGACGGAACCCTGGAGCGCGTGGTGGACCTGCCCGCCGCTCAGCCCACCAGCGTGTGCGTCGTCGACGCCCCCGACCCCCGGTTGTTCGTCACCTCAGCCGCGACCGGCCTCGACCGCCCCGGGCCCGGCGACGGCGCCCTCTTCTCGGTTCCCGTGGACGTGTCCGCCCCCGCGGCCCAGCCCTTCGGAGGAAACCCGTGACGCCCCAGGTCACCTGTGTCGGCGAGACCATGCTGCTGCTCACCGCGGCCGAACCGGTCCCCCTGGACGGCGCCCCGCTCCTGTCCATGGGCACCGCGGGCGCGGAGTCCAACGTCGCGTGCGCCCTGGTCGCCCTCGGGCACCGGGCCGCCTGGCTCAGCGGCGTGGGGGACGACCCCTTCGGGCGGGTGGTCACCCGGAGCCTGCGCGAACGCGGTGTGGACGTGTCCGGCGTGCGGACCGACCCCGACCGGCCCACCGGCCTGCTGGTCAAGGACCCCTCACCCTCGGGCAGCGCGGTCCACTACTACCGCGCGGGGTCGGCCGCCTCAGCCATGGGCCCCGAACTGGCCGAGCACCCCCTCGTCCGGACGGCGGGGGCGGTGCACCTGTCGGGCGTCACCCCGGCGCTCTCGCCCGGCTGCGACGCCCTGGCCGAGCGCCTGCTGGCCGACCCCGGCCTGACGGTGAGCTTCGACGTCAACCACCGGCCCCGCCTGTGGAAGGAGGGGCAGGCGGCCCCCCGCCTGCTGGAGCTGGCCCGGCTCGCCGACGTCGTCCTCGTCGGCAGGGACGAGGCCGAGGAGCTGTGGGGCACCCCCACCGCCCGTGACGTCCGCGCGCTCCTGCCCGACGTGGACCGCCTCGTGGTCAAGGACGCCGAGCACGGCGCCACCGAGTTCCACAGCGAGGACGAGGAGTACGTGCCCGCTCCGGCGGTGGAGGTGGTCGATCCGGTGGGAGCCGGTGACGCCTTCGCCGCCGGGTACCTGGCGGGAGGGCTGCGCGGCCTCGACGCGCGGGGCCGCCTGCGGCTGGGGCACCTGTGCGCCGGGCGCGTCCTGCGCGTGGTGGGCGACCTGGCCGACCCGCCCCCGGCGGGGTCGGTGGACGAACTGCTCGCGGTCCCCGACGACCGGTGGACCGACCAGGCTTCGGCGGCCGTGGCCGCGGTGAGAGGAGAAGGACATGAGTGACCAGGGACTGGACGGGCTGTTCGGGGGACACCGCGTACTGGCGATCCTGCGGGGCATGCCGGTGGACACCACGGTCGAACTGGCCGAGCGCGCGTGGGACCTGGGCGTCACCGCGGTCGAGGTGCCCGCCCGCGACGCCCAGGGCCTGGAGGCGCTGCGCGCGACCGTCAGGGCCGGGGCCGAGCGCGGCCACCCCGTGGGCGCGGGCACGGTGATCACCCCCGAGCAGGTGCGCGACGTGGCCGACGCCGGTGCCGCCTTCACCGTCGCGCCGGGCTTCGACGCGGAGGTCATGGCCGCCTCGGAGGCGGCGGGGATGCCCCACCTGCCCGGTGTGGCCACCCCCAGCGACATCCAGGGCGTGATCAGGGCGGGCGGCCGCTGGGTGAAGGCCTTCCCCGCCACGTCGCTCGGCACGGCGTGGTTCCGCGCCATGCACGGGCCCTTCCCCGAGCTGCGGATCGTGGCCACCGGCGGCATGGACGCCCGCAACGCGCGCGAGTACCTCGACGCGGGGGCGCGGATGGTGGCGGTCGGCTCGGCCCTGGCCGACCCCGAGCAGATCCCCCTGCTGGCCGAACTCGTCTGAACGCGCCCGGCGCCCCGGGGCCCGGGGGCTTCCCGAGACCGGGGCGCCTCCTGGGCTCGGGGAATCCTGGGCCTCTGGGACCTCTCCGCGACCCCGGGGCCCGGGCGCCCAGTCCTCGGGACTCACGCGGGGCCTGCGCGGCCCGGGGAGCCTGCAACCCCGGCCCGCCGGGCCGGGGCTTGCGGAGTCCGGGGCCTCAGGCGTCCTCGGGCGGTTCCGGGTCGGTGGCCCTGGTCAACAGGGCCGCGGACTCCTCGTCCAACCGCAGGTGGTTGGCGGGCAGGAGGTCGGCCAGCTGGCCGGTGTCGCGGGCGCTGGCCAGCACCGAAGCCACGGACGGCCGGTCCGCCAGCCACGCCAGCGCCACGGCCGCCTGGGAGGCCCCGCACCGCTCGGCGACCGTGTCCAGGGCCTCCAGCACCCGCCGACCGCGCGGTTCGTCCAGGTAGGCGCGGGCCTTCCCGGCGCGCGGGCTGTCCACGTCGGCCGAACCCGGCCGGTACTTGCCGGTGAGGAACCCCCGGGCCAGGCCGAAGTAGGGCAGCAGCGCCAGACCGCGTTCGCGCGCCAGCGGCACCAGGTCGGCCTCGATCCCGCGTTCCACCAGGTTGTACAGGGGCTGCACGCACACCGGGGCGTGCAGGCCCCGCTCCTCGCACACCTCCAGCCACGCCCGGATGCGGCCGGGCTTGTGGTTGGACAGCCCCACGTGGCGCACCACGCCCTCGTCCACCAGCTCGGAGAAGGCCTCGGCGCTCTCGGCCAGCGGGGTCTCGGCGTCGTCGAAGTGCGCGTAGTACAGGTCGATGGTCTCCACGCCCAGCCGTTCGAGCGAGGCCTTCGCGGCGGCCTTGACGTTGGACGCGGACAGGCCGCGGAAGTCGGGGTGCTCGCTGACCTTCGTGGCGATCACCATGTCGGCGGGGCGTCCGCGCGAGGCGAGCCAGCGGCCGATGACCGTCTCGGACTCGCCGCCCCGGTGGCCCCCGACCCACGCGGAGTAGGAGTCGGCGGTGTCGAGGAAGTTCCCGCCCGCCGCGGTGTAGGCGTCCAGGATCTGGAAGGAGGCGTGCTCGTCCGCGGTCCAGCCGAAGACGTTCCCGCCCAGGCACAGGGGGGACACGCGCAGGGATGACCCTCCCAGTTGGCGAAGCCGTACGTGGTTCATGTTCGCCCCGCTTTCGTCGAATGGTGGATGCGCCGACAGGCTAGGCCAGCATGTGCCGGGAAACCGGTGTTTCCTCCCTTCTCGGGGTGTCACACCGGGTGGCCGTGGCCGGAAGCGGTCACCTTCCGGCCGCGCGGCCGGAAGGTGAGGGCCTCCGGTCCCCGCGCCGGAACGGGACCGGTGCGCCTCAGGGGGGCTCCCGCGCCACCCGGACCCGGACGGAGCGGTCGCCCACCAGCACGGTGAACACGAGGCCTTCGGCGGGACCGGTTCCGGCGGCCTGGACACCGGGGTCGCGCCGCAGCCGCCAGAACGCCGAGGCGAACACCGCCGGGTCCACGTCCCGCGCCCCCTCCTCGGGGGAGAGCCGGTGGCGCAGGGCCGCGCGGTCGCCGACCAGGCAGTCGTCGCCGTCCACGGCGGCGGCCAGCAGGCGGGCGCCGGGGTGTGCCTCCAGCGCCTCGGCGATCCGCCGCCACGGATCACCGCGGTCCGGTCCGCACACCACGACGTCCGCGGCGTCGCGCCAGCGGGTCTGGGGTTCGTCGGCGTGCGTGACCGTGTGCGGTCGGCGCAGGGACAGCCGTCCCGTGACCGCCGGTTCGGCCGGGTGACGGGTCACCCGGATGCCGCCGTCCTCCTCCTCGGCGGTGGCCAGGAGCGGGGCGCAGCCGGCCGTGTCGGGCCATCCGCGCCGGTGGGGGAC
>NZ_QPFC01000533.1:0-2885 GCF_003427465.1 Nocardiopsis sp. TNDT3
GGGGGAGGGACGCCGCCCCGGCGCCCCTCCCCCCTTCTCGGACCGGCTTCAGCGACCGCCTCGCTTGGAGGCGAACACCAGGTACGCCAACGGCAGGAGGACGAGTCCCACCGCCAGCGCACCGGCGGCGGCGAAGGGCAGGGAGTCCGACGCGGTCATGGCCCACCGTGCCATGCCGAACCCCAGGAGGAGCGCGACCGCCAGCGCGCACACGGCGACGGCCGCGGCGGCGAGCAGCAGCGCGCGTTCGCTCCAGGGTTCGGGCCGGGCGCGATCGGCCCGCACGGCCGTGGAGCGGACGCTGAGCTCGGCGGCCCAGCGCAGCTCACGGCCGGTGGTGGCCGCTCCGTCGGCGACGGTCCTCAGAAGGGACCGCGCGCCCGTGGTGTTCTGGTCGAGCCACCACAGTCCGTACCGGATCCTGCCCACGCGCAGCGGTCGCCTGTTCACTCCGAGTGCCTGATGCGTTGTAACGGTCATGTCACCTGCCTCAAGTGCACTGTTCGACCACTGACCCTGGCTACAGCCGTACCCTCGCCTTCGGCTACCGAACGTCGCATAGGCCGAAGTTAGGAGGGTCTGGCCGTTTGGGACGGTTTTCCTGTCCCGAATGTCATATGTGAGTGTTTGCGGCACGAAGGGTGCTGAGGCGGCATCCGGAGCCGATTCGGGGTAGCGTCGTCCCATGGCTGACTCAGCGGACCAGGCCCAGGACAACGGCAGCGGGCCCAAGGACATCCCCCGGACCGACCAGGAATGGCGCGAACGGCTCAACTCCCAGGAGTACGCGGTACTGCGCGAGGCCGCCACCGAGCGCCCGTGGACCGGGGAGTACGTGGACACCACGACCGCGGGGGTCTACCGCTGCCGCGGCTGCGGCGCCGAACTGTTCCGTTCCGGCGAGAAGTTCGAGTCCCACTGCGGATGGCCCAGCTTCTACGACCCGGCCGACTCCGACGCGGTGGTCCTGCACGAGGACCGCTCCCTGGGCATGGTGCGCACCGAGGTGCGGTGCGCCACATGCGACTCACACCTGGGCCACGTCTTCCACGGCGAGGGGTACGCCACCCCCACCGACGACCGGTACTGCATCAACTCCGTCGCCCTCACCCTGGAGCCGACCGAGTAGGTTGCCGTACGATCCTGGTGCCGGACGGCGGGACCGGGACCGCCCGGGGACGGCGGCGCGCACCCGCGACCCGTTCTCGGCGGAATCAGGAATAATCGCATTCAGCGCACCAACGGCCGGTCCCCCACCGGCCCGCGGGGCGCGGCGCGCGGGGCCGGTCACATCCGGCCCCTCCGCCAGCCGGCCCGGGAGCCCCGGGCCGACCCCCGCAGCGGCAACCTATGTGCGGGCGAACCGACAGACCCGCGACGAAAGCGCTCGATGACCGACGACTCACCACTCTCATCCGTCTCCCACCGCCCCGCGGCGCGTCCGCGCCTGGGCATGGCACAGGGTTCGGCCCCGTGGCTGCTGCCCGCGCTGGGAGCCGCCGGAGCCGCTGTCCTGGCCGCCCGGGGCTCGCGGGCCCGCACTGCGCTCGCCGTCCCGGTGGTCGGGCTCGCGGCGGGGATGACCTGGTTCTTCCGGGACCCCGAGCGCGGCCCGGCGACCGGACGGGTGCTGTCCGCGGCGGACGGCGTCGTGCAGAGCCTCGACCCCCAGCCCGACGGGCGGACCAGGGTCGCGGTGTTCATGAACCCCCTCAACGTGCACGTCAACCGTGCCCCCCTCGCCGGCGTGGTGACAGGCGTCGAGCACCGACCCGGCGGCTTCCGCCCCGCATTCGACAAGGACAGCGAGCGTAATGAGCGCGTCATCTGGACCCTTGAAACCGAGATCGGTGCGATCACGGTCGTTCAAATCGCCGGCGCGATGGTCAGGCGTATCGTCCCGTATCTCGCTGCGGGGCAGAAGGTCGAGCAAGGGGAGAGGATCGGTCTCATCCGGTTCGGGTCCAGGGTCGACGTCTACCTTCCGTCCGGGATCGCCCCGGCGGTGGAGGTCGGCCAGAAGGTCCGGGCCGGAGAAACCCGCCTTGACGCCGACTGAGAACGCCGTGGCGGCCGACGGGGCCGCCTCCACCGTTCCGCAGGAGGCTCCCAGGCTGCGCCTGGGCGTGGCCGACTACCTGACGCTCGGCAACGCCCTGTGCGGCTTCCTGGCGGTGTGGGCGCTGGTGGTGGCCCAGTCCGCGCAGGAGGCGGCCGGGATCGCCGGACCGCTGCCGCGCACCGCCATGGCCACGGTCGTGGGCCTGATGCTGGTCGCGGCCGCCCTGGACGTGCTCGACGGCCGGGTCGCCCGCAAGCTGGGCGGCAGCGGCATGGGCGCGGAGCTGGACAACCTGGCCGACGTGATCAGCTTCGGGTTCGCGCCCGCGTTCTTCTTCGTCGTGTGGGGCATGCGGACCGAGGGCCCGGACCTGCTGCCGGTCGCGGCGGGCGGGGCCGTGCTGCTCGCGGTCATCGTGCGCCTGGCCCGGTTCTCCTGCCAGGCCCCGGGCGCCAGCTACTTCACCGGGCTGCCGTGCCCGTTCGGCGCCATGGCCGTGGTGACGGTGGTCCTGCTGGACCCGCCGCTGGTGGCGGGGGTGACGGCGGTGCTGCTCATCTCCTGGCTGATGGTGAGCCGGATGGAGTACCCCAAGCCGCGCGGGCGCAAGGCCCACGCGGTGCTGGGCATCCTGGCCGTCGGGGTCGCCCTCATGGCCGTGTGGGGCATGGGCCTGCCCGCGGGCCAGACGCTCATCTACCTGATGAGCGCCGCCGTGCTGGGCTTCATCGTCACCATCCCGTTCTACGTCCTGGCCGTGCGGCGGGCCGCCGCGGCGCAGGACTGACGTACACGCGCGGGGGCGCCCCGGGGAGGAGTTCCC
>NZ_QPFC01000534.1:0-3717 GCF_003427465.1 Nocardiopsis sp. TNDT3
CCTCCCGGGGGCCCGCCCCGTCGGCGTCCCCGCGTCTGGCCCGCCGACCGGGCGGGTGGATACGCTCGTCGGGTGGAAGAACCGCTGATCGAACGAATGCGCGTGTACGGCGAGACGGTCTTCGCCGAGATGACGCGGCTGGCCGTGGAGACCGGATCGGTCAACCTGGGGCAGGGGTTCCCCGACACCGACGGTCCCCGCTCCCTGCTGGAGGCCGCCTCCGGGCACATCCTGGAGGGGGTGAACCAGTACCCGCCCGGTCCGGGCCGTCCCGAGCTGCGGCGGGCGGTGAGCCGGTACCGGGCCCGCCACTACGGCATCGAGCTGGACCCGGACACCGAGGTCTACGTGACCGTCGGCGCCACCGCCGGGATCGCGGCCGCGGTGCTCGCCCTGGTGGAGCGCGGTGACGAGGTGATCGTCTTCGAGCCGATGTACGACTCCTACGCCGCCATGATCACGCTGGCGGGCGGGGTGCGCAGACCGGTGACGCTGCGGCCGGACCCCGTGTCCGGCCGGTTCACCTTCGACCCCGCGGAGCTGCGCGCGGCCGTGGGCCCCCGCACCCGGATGGTGCTGGTGAACACGCCGCACAACCCCACGGGGACCGTGTTCACCGCCGAGGAGCTGGAAGAGGTCGCGCGGGTGTGCCGCGAGCACGACCTGATCGCGTTCACCGACGAGGTGTACGAGTTCCTCACCTTCGACGGGCGGCCGCACGTGCCGCTGGCCACCCTGCCGGGCATGCGCGAGCGGACGCTGTCGGTGTCCTCGGTCGGCAAGATGTTCGCCGTGACCGGGTGGAAGACCGGCTGGGTGATGGGGCCCGAACCGCTGGTCAGCGCGGTGCGCACGGTGAACCAGTTCCTCACCTTCTCCGCGAACGGCGCGCTCCAGCTGGCCACGGCCGACGCCATCGACCAGGAGGAGGAGTGGGTCGCCGCCCAGCGCACCGCCCTCCAGGGCAAGCGCGACCGCCTGGTGGAGGGGCTGACCGGGGCCGGTTTCGAGGTGGACGCGTGCGAGGGCACCTACTTCGTCATGGCCGACATCCGTCCGCTCGGGTACGCCGACGGGGTGGAGGTGGCCCGCGCGCTGCCCCGGGAGGCCGGGGTGGCGGCGGTGCCCGCCCAGGTGTTCTACGACCATCGGGAGGAGGGCGCGCACCTGCTCCGGTTCGCGTTCTGCAAGAGGGACGAGGTCCTGGACGAGGCGGTCGCCCGCCTCTCCGGCTGGCACGCGCGCGGGCGGTAGGAACCCGCCGCCGTGCGCTCAACCGGAGCGCACGGCGGCGTCCGTCAGGCCCGCGGGCCCGGGCGCGAGCGCGCGTCCATCACCTCGACCAGGCGCCGCTCGGCGTCGGGGCCCGCGGTGATCCGGGGCAGACGCCACATCAGGGCGGCCCCGGCCACCCACCACACGAGCACCATCAGCCACTCGTTGGGCCAGCTCAGCGCCGCGGGCATGCCGGGCAGGTAGAGCAGGAGCAGCCCCACGGACAGCACGAGGGCCACCACGCCGACGGGGACGCCCGCCGGAACGGTGAAGGGCCGCTCCATGGCGGGTTCGCGGCGTCGCAGTACGAGGAAGCTGACCACCACCGTGACGAAGCCGACCACGATGTTCAGGCCGCCCGCGTTGACCAGCCAGCCCAGCATCGGCTCGCCGAAGAACGGGGACACCAGGGAGAGCGCGCCGACGAACAGCACGGCGTTGGACGGGGTGCGAAAGCGCGGGTGCAGGCGGCCGAACCAGGCCGGGAGCATCCGCGAGGCGGCCATGGCGTAGATGAGGCGGCTGCCGCCGATGAGGAAGGCGTTCCAGCTGGTGAGCAGGCCCGCGACGCCGCCGAGGACGAGCAGGTTGCCCATGGTCGCGCTGTCCCACATGGCGGCGACGGCGTCGGCGGAGGCCAGTTCCGAGTCCGCCAGTTCGGCCGGGCCCAGACCCGAGCCCGCCGTCAGCATGACCATCACGTACCAGGCGGTCGCGCAGAACACCGACAGCACCAGCAGGGTGCCGACCACGCGGTACGGGAGTCTGATCTCGGAGGCCGACTGCGGGATGACGTCGAAGCCGACGAAGAGGAACGGGACCGCGACCAGGACCACGAACATGCCCGGGGCGCCGCCGGTGAACAGCGGCCGCATGTTGTCCACGGAACCGCCGACGAACGCGCCGGTGACCATGGCGGCCCCGGTGAGCAGCAGGAACAGCACCGCGATGGTCTGGAAGACGCTCGCGGGCTTGATGCCGACGTAGTTGACGGCGGTCATCAGCACGGCCGCGGCCACGCCGACGGCGACCAGACCGGCGTGGACGTCGTACCCGGCGACGGTCCACAGGCGGCCGACCGCCATGTCGGGGAAGAGGTAGACGAGGGTCTGGGGGACGGCCACGGCCTCGAAGGCGACGACGGAGACGTAGCCCAGGATCATGGCCCAGGAGGCGGTGAAGGCCCCCTTGGGGCCGATGGCGCGCATGGCGTAGTGGTGCTCCCCGCCCGCGTGCGGCATCGCGGCGACGAGCTCGGCGTAGGCGAGGCCGACGAAGGCCATGATGACGCCGCCGATCACGAAGGCCAGCGCCGCGCCCGCGCTGCCCGCCGCGCTCACGAAGTCGCCCACCAGCACGATCCAGCCGAAGCCGATCATCGCGCCGAAGCCGAGGGCGAGGACGTCACCCCTTCCCAGCACCCGGACGAAACTCTGGCTGTTGTCGGACACGGGGTCTCCCAACGGTCGTGCCTGTGGTGCAGGACACACAAGCACGCGGCGGCGGTGAGCGGAAGGGCCTGTCGCGGAGGTTTTTGCTCCTGTTTCGCTTCCGCCACTCACACCACTTGCGTACCGGGGCGGCGTCCGGGCCCCGCCGCCGACCGGCGCGGACGTCCCACCCGCGAACGCGCGGTTCGGCGGTCGGACGCGGTGGGTGTTCCTGGCGGCCGGCCAGGCGTCCGTCCGTGAGCGCGGCCTCTCAGGACCGGGAGGCCGACGGGCTCCACACCATGGTCCGCTGGTGCACGTGCCCTCCCTCGAAGCGCACGCCCGGCACCACGGGGGCCGGTCCGTGGGGTTCGAACCCGGCCCGCGCGAAGAAGCGCACGGCACCGGTGTTCTCCACGAGGGTCTGCAGGTGGCAGCCGCGGGATCCCTGCTCGCGCAGCCGGTCCTGCCACTCGCGCACCAGAGCGGCGCCCACGCCGGTGCCGCGTGCCCGGGACTCGACGTTGACGTGCAGGTGGGCGGGCCAGCGCGGGTCCGAGAGCTCGCCCGCGGCGGGCCTGCGCCGGAGGGCGGACACCGCCGTGTCCAGCAGGGCCCGGGCGAAGAAGGCCGCCGGTCCTCGCCGCAGCGCGAGCCGGTGCTCCCGGATCGCGCGGTCCATGAGCTCGCTCTCCCCGGGCATCGCGGAGGGGTCGGGGCAGCCGGTCAGGTAACCCGCCATCCGTCCGTCGACCAGGGCGACCAGGAGTGATTCGGGCACGTGGTCCATGTAGGGATCCAGGTAGATCGCGGCCTCGGACGGCAGGTGCCCCCAGAGCGTTCCCGACGGCGACCCCTCGCCCGCACGGGCGAACAGCGCCCGCAGTTCGGCGCGGTCGTCCTCGCGGAAGGTCCGGATCTCGGTACTGGCCACAACGGCACCCCTCAACTGTGTATCAAATACAGTGTATAAGATACACAGTTCGGCGCCCCGGCCCAAAAGGGCCCCGGC
>NZ_QPFC01000535.1:0-1457 GCF_003427465.1 Nocardiopsis sp. TNDT3
AGCTGGAATTCCAGCTTCCGCCACCAGGTGTGCCAGGTTTCGTCCGGTACCGGGCCCGGTCGTGCCCGGGCTCCCTCAGGAGGGCGCGGTGCCCGGGCTTTCCACGCGGGCCTCCCGGGCCAACTGCTCCGTGCGCGCCCGGGCCAGGCGGTTGAGCACCTTGTCCCTCAGGTCCATCGGCACCGGATCACAGCCGCAGTGCTTGGCCACGAGCTTCTTCACCGCCTCCTCGAGGCCGTACTCGTCGAGGCAGGGCCCACACCCGTCCAGGTGCTCGCGCACCTGTTCGTAGTTGCCCTCCTCAAGCTCGCCGTCGATGTAGGTGTAGAGCTTGGCGAGCACCTCGCTGCACGGGGTGTCGCTGTGTTCGCCGTGGCCGCCGCTCATTGCCGGTCTCCTCGATCCGAGACGTCCTGTCCCCGTCCGCGCGGGGACGTCCCCGAGGCGACCGCGCCGGCCTCGGCCGCCGCCCGCGCCGGCAGGAACCCCCGCTCCACCGCGTACTCCTCCAGCATCGACCTGAGCTGGCGGCGCCCGCGGTGCAGCCGGGACATGACCGTCCCGATGGGCGTCCCCATGATCTCGGCGACCTCCTTGTACGCGAAGCCCTCGACGTCGGCGAGGTACACCGCGATCCGGAAGTCCTCGGGCAGCTCCTGGAGCGCCCGTTTGACGTCGGTGTCGGGGAGGTGTTCGAGCGCCTCGGCCTCAGCCGACTTCAGGCCCGCCGCGGTGTGCGACGCGGCCTGCGCCAGCTGCCAGTCCTCGACGTCCTCGGTCCCCGCCTGCTTCGGTTCGCGCTGCTTCTTGCGGTAGGAGTTGATGAAGGTGTTGGTGAGGATGCGGTAGAGCCACGCCTTGAGGTTCGTTCCCTGTCTGAACTGGTGGAACGAACCGAACGCCTTGGCGAAGGTCTCCTGTACGAGATCCTCCGCGTCGGCGGGGTTACGGGTCATCCGCAGCGCCGCGGAGTAGAGCTGGTCGAGGAAGGGAAGCACGTCCCTCTCGAAGCGCTCTTCCCGTTCCTCGGCTGTCTCCTGCTCCTGGCCCTGTTCCAAGCCCGTCGGCCTCCTCGCGCTGGTCCCGGTTGGGGCGTCCATACCCCAACGATACGGTCCCATGGCACGGACCCGCGCATCGGCGCCGCGTGGCGCCGACACCGTCTCCTCGCGCTCCAGGCACGTCCCGGCTGTCGGCATGGTCTGTCGGCCCTCCCCCGCATACTCGCGTGTGGCGCGCCCGGACGCTGCTGCTCCGGGCGCGGTGTAGGGGAGAACAACGCTTCGCCCGAGCTGATTCCGCGCCGCGGAGGGACGAAGGTCCCTCCTTGGGCGAACTTTGTCGTTTACCTCCGTCACCGGAGGTGAGGCATGGCAGAGTGCGGGTAGGACATCTGGAGGATGGGAGAGGAGTGCACGTGCGACCGTCCCCGACCCCGGCCTCCGACCGCCCCCGTC
>NZ_QPFC01000536.1:0-7787 GCF_003427465.1 Nocardiopsis sp. TNDT3
CTCACCCGCCCGCGCGGGGCGCGGGCGGGTGAGTGTGCGGGTCCCGACCGGCGGGCTCAGACGCGGCCTTGCTGTCCGGTGGAGCACTCACGTTCCGGGAAGAACCTAGCGGACCGCTCTGCACAGCTCAACCACGGGGCCCCGTACGTGCCGGTGTTCACAGTGCGCGCCGCGGTCCGCGGCGGGCGCGTCGTTCCTGGGAGTGAGCCGCGGGTCCAATGGGATAACGAATGGGTAACGGCTGGGGTGGGTGTGTCCCCGTGACGCCCGGGCCGGGCCGTGCCCGCCCCCGCGGCGGGCGTCCGGCCCCGTCAGCCGTGCGCCTCCAGGCGGCGCAGGAAGATCGTCGAGGGCACCGCGCGCGCCCCGGCGCGGCGCACCGCCGTCACGATCTCGCGGTCGGAGGTGACCACCGCGATCGGTCGCCCCGGGGGTTCGGCGCGCACCAGCCGCACGATCAGCTCGTCCGCGGTCTCCCCGGGCGCGCTGAACAGCAGCCGCACCCGGCGCGCCGCCGCCATCACCGGCGGGGTGTCCACGTCCGCGCCGTCGAACACGCACGTGATCTCGGCCTTGGTCCGGCTGGCCAGCCCCTCCAGGGAGTTCATCAGCCGGGTGCGCTGGTCGGCCAGGGGGAGGGTCCCGTAGCCGGTCTTGGTGACGTTGTAGCCGTCCACCAGCAGGTGCACCCGGGGCGCGGTGAGCAGGTGCTCCAGAAGGCCGGGGTCGTCGTCGGGCAGCCCGCCCAGGGACACCCGCCGCTGCTGCTCGGTCTCGGCCACCAGGTCGGCGGGGCTGTCCAGGACGGTGGGCAGCGCCAGTTCGCGGCGCAGGCCGTGGGAGGCCTCCACCAGTACGTCCAGCAGCACGCGCAGCCGCGCCTCGTCGGCGTTGCGTCCGGCGCGCACCGCCCGCCGGGCGTTGTCCAGCTGGGCCTCGGCCGTGGCCAGCCTCGATCTCAGCCGCCGGTTCTGCGACTCCAGCGCGCCGACCCGCGCGGCGGACTCCGACTCGCGTCCGGCCGTCTCGGTCAGCGCCCGCGAGGCCCGCTCGGTGGCCTCCTTGGCCCGCTGCCGCTCGGTGTGCACCTTGCGGCGCAGCTCGGCGATCTCGGTGCGCTGGGCCTTGATCTGGGACCGCAGCCGCTCCAGCTCCTCCTGGTGGTCGTGCCGGGTCTCGTCCAGTTGGCGGCGGGCGGCGTCCAGGGCCTCCGCGGCCTGGTCCGCCTCCTTGACGCTGGTCTGGCGCTCCAGCTCCCGGTGGACGTCCTCGACGATGCCGGGCCACCCCGGGGGCCGCAGCAGGTAGGCGCAGGCGGCCACGGCCACGGGGTCGGCCGCGGGGGGCACCACGCCCGAGCGCAGGCCCTCGGCCAGCTCGGGCCACACCTGGTCGACGCGGGCCGCGACCATGCCGCGGAAGGTTTCGTCGTTCTCCAGCTGGGCGGCGATCTGCGGTCCGGCGAGCCGGGCCCTGCGGCGCGGCTCGAACCTGGCGACCCTGCGCAGCAGCGGGGGCAGGTCGCTCGCGCGCATGCCGCCGAGCACGTCCGAGCCGTACTCGACGACCCGGGCGCGCACCTGCTCGGGCAGCGGCCGGGCCAGCCGTTCGCCGCCGTCACCGCCGTCATCGCCGGCGCCGTGGCCGCCGTCCTCCGCCGGGTGGACGCCGCCGTCGAGCGGATCGCCGCCGTCGGAGTCGCCGCCCGCACCGGGGCGGGCGCTCATGCCCGACCCGTCGGGCTCTCCGCCGAGGAACCGGGGACCGACCGGTCGGCGTCGGGGCGGGCGATGATCTCGACGCTGTCGGTGGCGCCGCACCAGCGGCACCGCACCCGCTCGATGGTCTCGGAGAGCACGGTGCGCTCCTCGACCCCGCCCTCACCGGCCAGGTCCAGGTGGACGTAGTCCTGGGAGCGCACGGTCCGGGTCACGTCGAACCGCGTGAGATTGCCGCATCCGGTGCACCGCCACCGCTCACTGTCACCCGGCATCGCGATCCCCACGGTTCCTCCCTCGTCTGGTGCTCTGGAGGGGCGGCGGCCCCGCCGCCGCCCCGATGACCCACATCTTTGCATGTCGGGCAGGTCAGACCGTATTCCGCCAGGTTGTCCGCACGGCCGACTACCCTGGCCGGGTGGTACGACAAGCGGCGCCCGCCGGCGTCCAGACCAGCATCAGCGACCTCGGTACGCCGTTGGCCGCGGCGTCCTTCGTGGTGCTGGACCTGGAGACCACCGGCACCAGCGCGAGCGGCTCCCGGATCACGGAGGTCGGCGCGGTCAGGGTGCGCGGCGGCGAGGTCGTCGGCGAGTTCGCCACCCTGGTCAATCCCGGTACCCCCATACCGGCCAACATCACCCTCCTGACGGGGATCACCCAGTCGATGGTGGCCTCGGCCCCGCCGATGGAGGAGGTCCTGCCCCGGCTGCTGGCCTTCCTGGACGCCGAGCCCGACACCGTGCTGGTGGCCCACAACGCGCCCTTCGACACCGGCTTCCTCAAGGCCGCGTGCGAGCGCCACGGCACGGACTGGCCCGGCTACCCGGTCGTGGACACGCTGCGCCTGGCCCGCGCCGTGCTCGCGCGCGGCGAGACGCGCAACCACCGGCTGGCCACACTGGCGGCCTACTTCGGGGTCCCGGTCGCGCCCAACCACCGCGCCCTGGAGGACGCCCGCGCCACCGTGGGCGTCCTGCACGGGCTCGTGGAGCGCCTGCGCCCCATGGGCGTGTCCAGCGTGGAGGAGCTGCGCGCGGTCACCAAGCCGCCCACCAAGGCCCAGCGCAGCAGGCGCCACCTGGCCGAGGACCTGCCGGAGGAGCCGGGCGTGTACGTGTTCACCGACGCCCGCGGGGAGAGCCTCTACGTCGGCAAGAGCAAGAACCTGCGCCGCCGGGTGCGCACCTACTTCACCGCGGCCGAGAGCCGCCAGCGCATCCGTGAGATGGCGGGCCTGGTGGCGGGCGTGACCCCCATCGTGTGCTCCAGCGAGCTGGAGGCCTCCGTCCGCGAGCTGCGCATCATCGCCGAACGCAAACCGCCCTACAACCGGCGTTCGCGCAACCCCGAGCGCGCCTCGTGGGTCCGGCTCACCGCCGACGCCTTCCCGCGCCTGTCGGTGGTGCGCGCGGTCAGCGGCGACGGGGCGGCCCAAATCGGGCCCTACGCCTCGCCTCGCGAGGCCGAGCGGGCCAGGGAGGCCCTGCTCCACGTCTTCCCGCTGCGCCAGTGCGCGCACACCTTCCGGCCCCCGGAGGCGGTCGCGGGGGGAAGCGGAGGCGGGACCCGCGTCGCCCCGCAGGTGGTCACCTCGGGCGCGCGGTGGACGGGCCCGTGCGTGGTGGCACAGCTGGGCCGCTGCGGCGCGCCCTGCGACGGCAGCGAGAGCGAGGCCGAGTACGCCGTGCACGCCGAGGCCGCGCGCGTCGCGATGACCGGGGACCCCGCCGCCGTGGTGGACGCGCACACCGCGCGCATAGGCGAACTCGCCGCGGACCTGCGCTACGAGGAGGCCGCGCACCTGCGCGACCGGCTCACCGCGTTCCTGCGCGGCGCCAGGCGGGCCCAGCGCCTGTCGGCCATCGCCGCGGTCGCGCACCTGGTCGCCTCCCGCCGCACCGCCGCGGGCTGGGAGACCTGCGTGGTCCGCCACGGCCGCCTGGCCGCCAGCGCCGTGCTGCGCCCGGGCACCGACCCGGCCGCGTTCCTGGCCTCCCTCGTGGCCACCGCCGAGTACGTGCCCGCCGGGTACGGGCCCAGCCCCGGCGCGCTCCCGGGGGAGACCGAGCTGGTCCTGGACTGGCTCGCCGACCCCGCCACGCGGCTGGTCGAGATCGACGGGGAGTGGACATGCCCGTTGCGCAGCGCCGAGGCGCACACCGGGATGACACACTGGGCCCATGGCCGCGCTTCCGCTCAATGACGACTACCCCGTCCGCCGCGTCCCCGTCGTCTCGTACACGCTGGTCGCGGTCAACGTCCTCGTCTATTTGGTGTCGCCGCAGGCGCTGACCGCGGTGTGGTACCCGGCGGACATGTTCGAGCGCTTCTGCGCGATCCAGGACTACTTCATGTACTGGGGGGCGGTGCCCGCCGAGATCACGGGCCGGACCGACCTGGTCCCGCACGCGGTCCCCGAGTGCGGGCAGCTCGACGGCAAGCCGGTGTGGTTCTCGGTGTTCAGCTCGATGTTCCTGCACAGCGGGCCCGGGCACCTGATCGGCAACCTGGTGTACCTGTTCGTGTTCGGGCCCGTGGTGGAGGACCGGATCGGCAAGCTGCGCTTCACGGGGCTGTACCTGGCCACCGGGGTCGCCGCAGCCTACGGCTTCGCGCTGACCGACGTCGACGCGGCCATGCCGATGGTGGGCGCGTCCGGGGCCATCTCGGGCGTGCTGGGCGCCTACCTGGTCGTGCAGTTCCGCAGCCGGGTGACCACGCTGGTGTTCGGGGTGATCCCGATGCGCCTGCCCGGGTGGGCCGTGGTGGGCAGCTACTTCGCTCTTCAGTATCTTCTCTACGTCACCACACCGAGCGCCCCCGGCGCCGGAGGCGGCGTCGCCTACGCGGCGCACGTGTACGGGTTCGTCGCGGGGGTGGTCGTGGGACTGGTGGTCTACCGGCTGCGGTGGCGCTCCGGGACGCGGCTGTCCGACGTCTACTAGGCACACGCCCTGGTGCGCCCCGGCGCGGCCGACGCGCCCGTCCCGACATTTTCCGAGGAACCGCCCTGGAGGCACAGTGATCACCGCGATCGTCATGATCAAGGCCGACGTCCACCGCATCCCCGAGGTCGCCGGGGCGATCGCGGAGATCGACGGGGTGAGCGAGGTCTACTCGGTCACCGGCGGCGTCGACCTCATCGCCATGGTGCGGGTGCGCAAGCACGAGGACCTGGCCGAGGTGATCCCCGGCCGGGTGAACAAGGTGCCCGGCGTGCTCTCCTCCGACACCCACATCTCCTTCCAGGCGTACTCCAGGCACGACCTGGAGTCGGCCTTCGCCCTGGGCTGGTAGCCGGTCGTGGCCGGTACCTGGAGTGCGCGGGAGGCGGGGGTCCTCGCCCTGCCCTCGGGCAGGCTGGTGCGCGGCCGGGGCCTGAGGCGCCCGCTGCCGCCCGGACCCCCGCCCGACCTCGGGCTGTACCTGCTGGGCCGCGAACCGGCGCCCGTGCCCTGGGAGGGGCGCTGGCTGCGGTGGCGGGACTTCGGTCTGCCCTCCGACCCCGCGGCCGTGGGCGCGGCGCTGCGCGAGGCGTGGGAGCGCGCCGGGGCCGAACGCGTCGAGGTCGCCTGCGGCGGCGGCCAGGGGCGCACCGGCACGGCGCTGGCGTGCCTGGCGGTGCTGGACGGGGTCCCCGCGCGCGAGGCGGTCGCCTACGTCCGCGCGCACTACCTGCCGCGCGCGGTGGAGACCCCCTGGCAGCGCCGCTTCGTGGCCCGCTTCGAGGCCTGAGACCCGCCGCGGGCGGGCCGAACGCCGGGGGCGCGGCACCGGGTATCCCCGCCGCCGCGCCCCCGGCGCGTGTTCACAGGGCCTTGGCGTACTGCTGGCTGATCTCCACCCAGCGCTCCAGCGCGCGCTCGGCGGCGCCGCCGTCCACCGCCGCGGCGGCCCGCTCGTACCCGTCGCGCACCGACTCCAGCAGGGGGCCCCGGATGCCGTCCACGGCGGCCAGCGCGGCGCCCGCGTTGAGCAGCACGGCGTCGCGCACCGGGCCGGTGCGGCCCGCCAGGAGGTCGCGCACGGCCTGGGCGTTGAACCCGACGTCGCCGCCGCGCAGGTCCTCCGGACGCGAGCGGGCGATGCCCAGGTCGGCGGGGTCGAGCGTCTCGCGCCGGGCCTGGCCGTCGTCCACCACCCACACCGTGGAGGTGGTCGTGGTGGTCAGCTCGTCCAGCCCGTCGTCGCCCCGGAACACCAGGGCCGAGGAGCCGCGGCGGGCGAACACCCCGGCGATCACCTCGCACATGCGCTCGTCGAACACCCCGATGGCCGAGGTGGTGGGCTGGGCCGGGTTGGTCAGCGGGCCCAGGAAGTTGAACACCGTGGGCACCGCCAGCTCGCGGCGGGGCTTGGCGGTGAAGCGGAACGAGGGGTGGAAGACCGGGGCGAAGCAGAAGGCGATGCCCGCCTCCTCGGCCACCCGCACGGTCAGCTCCGGCGGCAGGTCCAGGACCACGCCCAGGCGCTCCAGCACGTCGGCGGTGCCGCAGGAGGAGGACGCCGCCCGGTTGCCGTGCTTGACCACGCGGGCGCCCGCGGCCGAGGCCACGATCGCCGCCATCGTGGACACGTTCACGGTGTGCGCGCGGTCGCCGCCGGTGCCGACGATGTCCAGGGTCGGTCCGGGGACGTGGATGCGCACGGCGTTGTCGAGCATGCCCCGGGCCAGGCCGGTCACCTCCGACACGCTCTCGCCCTTGGCGCGCAGCGCGATGGCGAACCCGGCGATCTGGGCGTCGGTCGCGGCCTCGGACATGATCTCGTTCATCGCCCACGCGGTGTCGTCGGCGCTCAGGGTCCGTCCGCCCAGCAGGGCGGTGATGAGGTTGGACCAGGTCCGCTCGGTCACGGCGGACCGTTCGTCGGGGTTCGCGGCTCCGGAGCCGGCGGCGGAGTGGGCGGCGGGGACGTTCATCTGGGTTGCTCCACGGTGAAGGAACGGGCACGGAAGGGCCGGGGCGCGGCGCGCGGGCGGGCCGCCCTCAGGCGCCGGGGGGAAGGGGCGTGGCGTGAGCGCGCCATCGCCCGATGTCGGCGCCGTGGTGCAGGGCCGCGCCCACCGCGCGGCGGCGGCGCGGCTCCGCGTCGCCGCGGTGGCCCGTTCCGAGACCGTCTCGCACGCGTGTCACCCGTTCAGGGCCGCCGCGACCCGCTGGCGCATGAGCTCGGCCAGGGCCTCGGCGAGCGCGACGGGGTCGATCGGGTGGCTGACGACCTGCTCGGCCTGGGACCAGGTGGCCAGCCAGCCGTCGTCGCGCCGTCCCACCAGCAGCAGGACCGGCGGGCAGCGGTAGATCTCGTCCTTGACCTGGCGGCACAGGCCCATCCCGCCGACGGGGGAGGCCTCGCCGTCGAAGATCGCCACGTCCACGCGCGCGGAGGGGTCGGTGTCCTCCAGCCTGCGCAGGACCATGGGCGCGGTCGCGCACTCGACGAACTCCACGAGGGGAACGTCGGCCGAGGGGCGCCGGCCGACCGCCAGTCGCACCTGCTCGCGGGTGTCGGCGTCGTCGCTGTAGACCAGCACGCGCATCCTGGCACCCGTGTCCGTACCGCTGACCACCATCGCGCAACCGTCCCATCGCTTCTGTCCGCGGCCGTCGCCGTGGGGGTGCGGCCGGGGCGTTCGTTGGCTGTATGCCCTCTGACTGTATTGCCTCACGGCTCCGCTGCACAGGAGAGGGGCCGGGGGCGTGCCGGGTACTGAGACCTGGGCCACCACATTCAGAGCACGGGCTAACCCGACCCCCAAGCCCTGTTATCAAAAGGTGATTTTTTTGATGTCTGGCCGTAACCTGTCGTGGGTCGGGATGTCACCTGGGAGGCGCTGGATCGCCGCAGCCGCAGGGGATCCCGAATTTCGGTCACTCTGGGTATGTTACTGGTGTGACTGGAGGGGCAAAGCCGATACAGTAACGCCCGAGTCACGATCGACCGGTGCCAGCAGGCCGCGCGGGGTGCCAGAGCGCCCCGTACCGGGTCTGACCCGCCCTGTTACGGAGAGTCGGGTACGGCCCTCTCCGAGATGCCGTAATAATGCTGGCGTGGCGACAGCAACCG
>NZ_QPFC01000537.1:0-2973 GCF_003427465.1 Nocardiopsis sp. TNDT3
GCCCCGCACACCTCTGTCACCCCTGTGGCCGCGCCCGTGCGGACCCCCGCCCGGAAAGGTCCCCGCCGTGTTCCCAGAGAACCCCCTCGTACTGATCCTGTTGGGCGCCGGAATCAGCCTGGTCACCAGCGTCGTCGTCACCGCCGTCCAGGCCCGCCTGGTCAGGCGCGACGCCATCCGCACCTCCTCCCGCGCCTCCGCGCGCACCCTCACCAGCGCCTTCATCGCCGAACGCGACTCCGTCGACGGCGGCGACAGCTTCCTCGCCGAGGCGGAGCTGACCGTCATGTCCATGACCGACCGCAAGACGCGGGACCGGCTGCGCGACGTCATCCGCCTGCTGCGCGAGCGGGCCCTGCCGGAGATCGAGGAGCTCAGCGGGGTCAGGTCCGAGCGCTCCCGCCAGCTGCTGTGCGACCACGCCCTGGAGGTGCTCGGCGCGCACCTGCGTTCCGAGAAGCTGCCCGAGGTGCCCGCCGCGGTCCGCAAGATGCTGTCCGTGGAGGAGGAGGCGCTGAGCATCCACTCCGGCGAGACGCCTCGTCCCGCCGAGCCCATCACCAAGAGCGCGGTCACCCCGCGCCCCCGGCACACCGGCGCCAAGCCCGCGTCCCCGGCCCGCAAGCCCGCCAAGAGCACGGCCAAGACCCCCTCCAAGCCCGCGGCGAAGGGCGGGCGCTCCTCCTCCGCGACCGCGGAGGAGCCCGCCAAGGAGAGCGCCTTCTGGGACGACTGACCCGGCCCTGCTCCGCTGACCGCCCGCCGTCCCCGCTCAGGGGCGCGGGCGGTCAGCGTCTGCACCGACAGAGACCGGACATAGGCGTTTCAAGCGGACAAGCCGGGGAAAGTCAGGCGGACAGACTCCAGGAGACGACCACGGGGGCTGAGGAATTGTGCGGCGCAATTGCGGTCAGGCCCCCCGCCCATGGACAACCCGCGCGCGCGGACGGGAAGAACTTGACCTAGGATCTCTGGCACGCACGCGTTTTCCGTGCCCTCGGCCGCACCCGCTTCCCGGTGCTGCCGGTGCCCCGCGGGCCGCCCCCGAATCCCCAGGAGGCCCCGGATCCGGCGACCGCCCGCCGCTGACGTTCCGCGCGTTCCCCGCCCTCCCCCGAACTCGGACGCGTGTCCCTCCGGCCCGGCGTCCGACCGTTGGCACGTCCCGCCGTCCGAACTCACCGAGATTGCACGATGCCCGCTGATGAGAAGCCCTCTGCCTCCGGCAGGGACCACACACCAGACGACAGGCCCGAGGACGGCTCCACACCCCGATCAGGGACCGAGAACACCGGCGACGACGCGGCGGGTGGGGACAACACCACCGCGTCCGAGACCGGGGCTGACGGAACCGGCCGGGCCCACGAGTCGGACGAGACCGCGGGGGCGGAGGAGGTCGGAAAGGCAGAAGAGGCCCCCAACACCGGTGTGACATCGGACACCGGAGGCGCCCAGGAGACGCAGCAGGCCCAGGAGACCCCGGAGGCTGACGAGCCTGCCGGTGCCGGGGAGGCTGCCGAGGCTGGCGACACCCGAAAGTCCACCGGTACCGAAGGGGCCACCGAGACCGAGAAGGTCACCGGAGACGAGAAGGCCGTTGAGGCCGAGGAGGCCACTGCGGAACCAGCGGCTGGATCCGCCGCCGGGGACGAAGAGCGCACTGGGACCAAGGCGCCCTCAGAGGCCGGTGGGGCTGGTGCCCCAGCCGGAGCCGCCGGGACCGGGGAGTCCGGAGAGACCGCGGAGACCGCTGGGGCCGCCCCGTCCGCCGCTCCCGTCCGCACGAAGCGCCGCCGGACCGGCAGGATCCTGGTCTGGGTCGCCGCGAGCCTGGTCCTCGTCCTGGCCGCCGGGGTCGGCACCGCCTACGGCTACTACCGCTCGCTGCGCTCGGACATGGTCCAGTACGACATCGACGGGCTGCTCAAGGAGGAGGACCGGCCCGAGAGGATCAACGACTCCGTCAACATCCTCTTCATGGGCACCGACGGCTACGAGGAGGGCAGCACCGCCTACTCGACGGAGTTCGAGGGCGAGCGTTCGGACTCGATCATGCTGGCGCACATCTCACCCGAGAGCCGGGTGTCGGTGATCAGCTTCCCCCGCGACTCGCTGGTGGCCCTGCCCGACTGCGACCCCTACGGAGAAACCGAGGGCACGCCCGGCTACTTCGGCATGATCAACGCCGCGATGTACCACGGCGGACCGCCCTGCGTGGTCAGCACCATCGAGTCGCTGAGCGACGTCCGCATCGACCACTTCGTGCACCTCAGCTTCATGAGCTTCCGGGACGTGGTGGACGCCATCGGCGGCGTGGACATGTGCATTCCCGAGCCGATGGAGGACAGCCGGTCCAAGCTCGACCTCGACGCGGGCCAGCAGACCCTCGACGGCGACGAGGCGCTGTCGTTCGTCCGGGCCCGCTACGAGATCGGCGACGGCGGCGACATCGGCCGCATCGACCGCCAGCAGATGTTCCTCGCGGCCCTGGCCGACCAGGTGACCAGAAACGACGTGATCACCGACCCGGGCAGGCTCAACGCCGTTCTGCGCGCGGTGGCCGAGCACAGCGCCACGGACAGCGCCCTCACGTTCGACCGGATGCTGTCGATCGCCGTGACCCTGGCGGACGTGGAGCTGACCGACATCGAGTTCCACACCGTGCCCTGGTACCAGGCGCCCTCCAACCCCAACCGGGTCCTGTGGTACGAGGACCAGGCCGAGGAGCTGTTCACCGCCGTGCGCGAGGACCGGCCCCTGCCCCTCACGATGGCCGACGAGGCGCCCGTTCCCCAGGACCCGCCCGGGGCCTCGCCCTCCCCGGCGGACGAGGAGGTCGCGGAGGCCTCCCCGGATGACGAGCCCGCCCGTCCGGGCGTGGGACGCGACGCCACCTCCAACCCGTGCTCCGACGGCCTGGGCTACGGCACCGGGGACGAGATGGAATAAGGCGCCCCGGAGGGGCCTCTGAGA
>NZ_QPFC01000538.1:0-3604 GCF_003427465.1 Nocardiopsis sp. TNDT3
GCGGCCGGGGCCACGATCGCCGCCACGGCCACCGCGTTCTTCTTCGCCTCCGCGCTCGCGGCGGCCGCGCGCTCCCGCGGGCGCGGCTCCCCCGACCCGACCCCCGACCACCCCGTACAGATGGAGAGGCCGATGACACATGAGGCGTGAACACCGCACCGGCGCGCTGGGCGCGGCCGGACTGTCCGCCCTCGTCCTGCTGACCGGCTGCGGCGCCGCGCAGGACGGCACGGAGCAGCAGCCGGAGGAGGAGGTCCCGCACGGCTACGTCGAGGGCGCCGAGGAGACCGCCGAGCCCCAGTCCCGCCTCGTAGTCGCCGACCCGGCCAGCGGAGACGTCCGGGTGCTCGACCTGATCACCGAGGAGACGACGGAACTCGACCCCGTGGAGGGCCTCGACGGCATCGCCGGGGACGGCCGCTTCGCGTACCTGTACTCATCCGACCACCGGATGACCACCGTGGTGGACAGCGGGGCGTGGACCGTCGACCACGGGGACCACAAGCACTACTACCGGACCGGTGTCGGACTCGCGGGCACGGTGGAGGGCCTGGCCGCGGGCCGGGTCGCCTCCGACACCGCCCTGACCGCGCTGTCCGCGCCGGACGGCGCCGCCGTGCTCGACCGGGCCGCGCTGGAGGAGGGGTCGGTCGAGGAGGCCGCGGCCCTCCCCGACGGCGCCGCGGTGGTCCTGCCCTTCGCCGAACACCTCCTGGTGGCCGGGGGCGGCTCCGGGGGCGAGGTCGAGGTGCTCGACCGGGACGGCTCCCCCGTCGCCGCGCTCGACGCCGCCTGCACCGACCCCCTGGGCCAGGCCGTCACCCGGCGCGGAGCCGTCATCGGCTGCGCCGAGGGCGCCCTGCACGTCACCGAGGAGGACGGGGAGCTCTCCGGCGACTTGGTGGACTACCCCGGCGGCTCCGATGAGCGGGTCGAGGAGTTCGGGCACCGCCCCGGTTCGGCGACCCTGGCCTCGGTCTCGACCGGCGGCGACCTGTGGGTCCTGGACCTGGCCGAACCCGGCTGGACCGCGCTGGAACTGGAGGGCGCCGTGACCGCGACGGCCGTCGGCGAGGGCGCCCCCGTCCTGGCCCTGACCGGCGACGGGACCCTGCACTCCCTGGACCCGGCCTCGGGTGGGGAACTGGCCTCCGCCGACCTGCTCGACGGCACCGACACCGCGCACGCCCCCGTCATCCGCGCGGACACCAGCCGCGCCTACGTCAACGACACCGGGCGCGGTGTGGTGCACGAGATCGACTACAACGACGACCTGCGCGTGGCGCGCACCCTCGACCCGGGCATCGCGCCGCACCTCATGGTCGAGACGGGATGGTGACCGCCGTGACGGCTCCGAAGGCGCTCCTGCGCGCCGCGACCGCGTCCGCCCTGGCCGGGGCGGTCCTGCTCGGCACGGCCTCCTGCTCCTCGCAGGAGGACGGGGGCGAGGGGATCGTGGTGACCACCAACATCCTGGGCGACCTCACGCGGGAGGTCGTGGGCGAGGAGGCCGAGGTCACCGTCCTGATGAAGCCCAACGCGGACCCGCACTCCTTCGGCATCTCCGCTCGGGAGGCCGCGCTCGTGGAGAACGCGGCGCTCGTGGTCTACAACGGGCTCGGCCTGGAGGAGGGCGTGCTGCGCAACGTCGCCGCCGCCGAGGAGGCCGGGATACCCGCCCTGGAGGTCGGCGCCCAGGTGGACCCCCTGGCCTTCTCCCCCGGCGGGGACGCCGCGGACAACGAGGACGAGGGCGAGCCCGACCCGCACTTCTGGACCGACCCCCGGCGGGTCGTCCGGGCCGTGGAGCTGATCGCCGAACACGTGGTCGCCGAGGTGGACGGCGTGGACGCCGAGGCCGTGCGCGCCAACGCCGAGGCCTACACCGCACAGCTGGAGGAGCTGGACGCGTGGATGGCCGAGGAGTTCGCCGCGATCCCGGAGGAGGACCGCAACCTGGTGACCAACCACCACGTCTTCGGCTACCTCGCCGAACGCTACGGGTTCGAGGTCGTGGGCGCCGTGATCCCCAGCGGCACCACCCTGGCCTCGCCCAGCAGCTCCGACCTCAAGTCCCTGGCCGACGCCGTGAGCGCGGCGGGCGTCGAGGCCGTCTTCGCCGACTCCTCCCAGCCCGACCGCCTGGCCACGGCCATGGCGGAGGAGGCGGGCGTGCACATCGAGGTCGTCCCCCTGTTCTCCGAGTCGCTCAGCGAGGAGGGCGGGGGCGCGGCCACCTACCTGGAGATGATGCGCTCCAACACCGAGGCCATCGCCACCGGACTGCGTGGCGAGTGACCGGGCCGCAGTCCCGGCACGACCGCGGCGGCACCTCCCCCCGCCCGCAGCGGACCCTTCCACCCCGAAAGAGAGAAACGTGAACACCCCGACGAACAACGCGACGACGCGGTTCCCGGCACGGGCGGCGATGCCCGTGCTGCTGTCCGCAGGACTGCTGCTGACCGCCTGCGGCACCGGCGAGGAGGCCCCGCAGGAGCAGGGCGGCGAGGAGCGGGCCGCCGCGCAGGCCGTGGTGGACAACCCGGTCGTCACCACCTACGACGGCGGCCTGTACGTCCTGGACGGCCAGACCCTGGAGGTCGTCCAGGACATCGCCCTGGAGGGGTTCAACCGGATCAACCCGGCGGGCGACGACCGGCACGTGCTGGTCTCCACCTCGGAGGGCTTCCAGGTCCTGGACGCGGCCGGCGCGGAGCTGACCGACACCCTCTTCCCCGCCGACACCCCCGGGCACGTCGTCCGGCACGCGGGCCGGACCGTGCTGTTCGCCGACGGCAGCGGCGAGATCACCGCCTTCGACACCGACTCCCTCGGCGACGGCCTGCCCGAGACCGACGTGACCAACGCGGAGGAGGCCCACCACGGCGTGGCCGTGGAGCTGGCCGACGGCGAGATGCTGCTGACCCTGGGCGACGAGGAGGAGCGCGTCGGCGCCGTCGTCCTGGACGCCTCCGGCGAGGAGGTCGCCCGCAGCGAGGAGTGCCCGGGCGTGCACGGCGAGACCACCGCCGAGGGCGAGGCGGTCGTCATCGGCTGCGAGGACGGCGTCCTGGTCTACCAGGACGGCGGGTTCACCAAGGTGGACAGCCCCGACGAGTACGGGCGCATCGGCAACCAGGCCGGGAGCGAGGAGTCGCCGATCGTGCTGGGCGACTACAAGACCGACCCCGACGCCGAGCTGGAGCGTCCCGAGCGGGTCGCGCTCGTGGACACCGCCGCGGGCGACCTGACCCTGGTGGACCTGCCCGCCAGCTACACCTTCCGCTCCCTGGGCCGCGGCCCCGAGGGGGAGGCCCTGGTCCTGGGCACCGACGGCAGCCTGCACGTGATCGACCCCGAGGCGGGCGAGGTCGTGGACAGCATCGAGGTCATGGACGAGTGGCAGGAGCCGCTGGAGTGGCAGCAGCCCCGCCCGGCGCTGTTCGTGCGCGGCGCGACCGCCTACGTGAGCGACCCCGCCACGAAGCAGGTCCACGCCCTGGACCTGGAGTCCGGTGAGGTCACGGCCTCGGTGACCCTGGACGCCGAGCCCAACGAGCTCAGCGGCGTCGCGTCCTAGACGCCCCTTCCCCGCCGGGGCGGG
>NZ_QPFC01000539.1:0-1716 GCF_003427465.1 Nocardiopsis sp. TNDT3
CCTGCGCATGCCCGGGACCGACGGGGTGGCCGCGTCGGCCAGGTGCGGGCGCCGCCGGTGGACCGCGAGGACGCCCTCGACGAGTTCGTCCGGGGGCGCGTCCTTGAGCAGGAACCCGCTCGCGCCCGCGCGCAGGGCGCGCACCAGCGCCCGGTCGGAGTCCAGGGTGGTGAGCACGAGCACGGGCGGCGCTCCGGGAGCGCTCCGGATGCGCTCGGTCGCGGCCACCCCGTCGGTCCCGGGCATGCGCAGGTCCATCAGGACCACGTCGGGGGCGTGCTCGGCGACGACCCGCACCGCCTCGTCGCCGTCGCCGGCCTCCGCGACTACCTCGACCGCGCCGCCTCCCAGGAGCAGGCGCAGGCCGCGCCGGACCATCGGGTCGTCGTCGACGACCACCACTCGTACGGGTTCGCTCACGGCGACCATGGTAGGCGCACCCTCAGTTCGAAGTGGTCCCCCGTCCGCCCCCAGAGCAGGGAGCCGCCGCAGATGGCGGCGCGTTCGGCCAGTCCCACGAGTCCGACGCCGGCCCCCGCGTCCGGATCACGCTCCCCGGGGTCGGCGGTGTCCGGACGCCGGCGCACGGGGTTGCGGACCTCGATGAGGACCGCGTCGGTTCCCTCCGCGACGACGCGCACGCGCACCGGCCCGGGTGCGCCGTGTTTGCGGGCGTTGGTGAGGGCCTCCTGGACGATGCGGTAGGCGTGGCGGCCGGTGTTGGCGGGGGCCGGGAGGCGTCCGCTCACCTCGTCGTGCACCTCCAGCCGCATTCCGGCCCTGCGGTTCTCCTCCAGGAGCCGCCCGAGCCCGTCGAAGGTGGGCTGGGGCCGGTCCGCGTCCTCGTCCTGGCCCGAACGCAGGTCGGACAGGATGCCGCGGACCTCCGCCAGTGACTGGCGGGTGTTGGTGAGGATCTCCTCGGCCAGGGCGTCGCGGTCGGCGGCGGCCAGGTCGGGGCGGTGGGTGAGCGCGGAGGCGTTCAGCGAGATGAGCGTGAGCCGGTGCGCGAGGACGTCGTGCATCTCCCGGGCGATGCGGTCGCGCTCCTCCATCCTGGCGTTCTCCACCCGGAAGCGCTGCTCCCGCTCGGCGTCCAGCGCCCGTTCCCGCAGCACGCGGACCAGGTCGGCGCGGGCGCCCCGGTAGGCCGAGGACGCGGCCAGGGCGGCGACGGCGGCGGCCACGAGCAGCAGTTCGATCCATAGGGGCCGGATCGGCTCCACCGGGGTCCAGGGGTTGTGCAGGCCCGCGGCCAGGGCGGCGGCCAGGATCCCGCACAGGGGCGCGGCCGTCCGCCACCGCCTGCCCGACGCCTCGCGGGCGGCCACGAGCGCGGCCAGCCCGACGGAGGCGGTGGACACGGCCGGTGCCGCCGCGACCAGCCACCGGCCCCAGCCGCGAGCCGTCCACCAGCGGCTCGCCGTGACGAGCACCGCCCCCAGCACGGCGTCGGCCGCCAGCAGGGGCCAGGGAACGGTGATCATGTTGCCGAGGTGGGAGTCGACGGCCGCGAGGGCGACGAACACCACGGTCGACCAGGGGAGGACGTTGCCGAGAATCCGCACGGCCCCACCGTATAACCGCTGTTCACCGGGGCCTCCCGGGACGGAGCCCCCACCGCGGGAGGGGTACCGGGGCCGGTCCGCGACGGTACCTCGGGCCACCCCGGCGAGACCTTCGGCCACCCCGCCGCGCCCCGGGTCCACGCTCCCC
>NZ_QPFC01000540.1:0-2112 GCF_003427465.1 Nocardiopsis sp. TNDT3
GGGCGGGGGGAGGAAAGAAGGGGGTGCCGCCCCGGGTCCGGGAGGCGGCACCCGGTCCGTGTCAGGCTCCCGTGGGGTGGGCGGCCCGGTCCTCCTCGACCGGCCGCGGCGCGGCCGGGGGCGGCACGTACAGGTCGGTGGCCTCGTGGCCCACCCTGCGCGCGGTCAGGGCCGCGGGCACCATGGCCAGCAGCGCGAGCAGGGCCAGGCCGACGCCGACCCACAGCGGTGCGCGCAGGCCGAAGGCGTCGATGCCCATGCCGCCGACCCAGGAGCCGACGACCACGCCCATGGTGATGAACGAGGAGTGCACGGTGTTGACCAGGGCGCGCGGGTTCCCGGCGCGCTGGACGCGGGTGATCATCGCGGGGTTCAGCGTGATGCCCACCAGGCCGATGCCCGCCATCGCCAGCAGGGCGGGGACCGGCAGGTCCGCGAAGAGGGCGAAGACGCCCAGGAAGACCGTGTTGAGCGCCAGACCGGCCACGATGACGGTCACGGTGTGGGACATGGCCAGGCGGCCGACCACGATGTTGCCGATGACCGTCGCCCCGCCGTAGCCCAGGAGCAGCAGCGGCACGATGTCGCGGGAGAACCCGGTGACCTCGGTGAGGATCGGCGTGAAGTAGGAGAACGCCGCGAAGGTGGCGCCGATGATGAGCGTGGAGGTGGCCATGATCGTCCACAGGCGCGGGCGGCGGAACACCTCCAGCTCGGAGCGCAGTGCCCCGGCCTCCTCGGCCTTCTCCAGGCGCGGCAGCGCGAGCATGGTGGCCACGGCCACGACCACGGTCAGCACGCCGACGGCGGCGAAGGCGGCGCGCCAGCCGAACTGGCCGCCGATGAGCGTGGACAGCGGCAGGCCGAGCAGGGTGCCCACCATGAGGCCCTGGAGGGCCACACCGGTGGCGCGCCCGCGCAGGTGCGGCGCGGTGACCTGCGCGACCGCCGACAGGGCGACGCCGAAGAAGGCTCCGGCTGCCGCTCCGGTGATCACGCGGGCCACGAGCATGGGCCAGTAGGAGGTGGAGAGGGCGGCCAGCGCGTTGCCGACGAAGAAGATGGCGAAGAGCACCATCAGGGCGTGGTTCGTGCGCAGCCGGAGCACCGACAGGGTCGCCAGCGGCCCGCCGAGCGCCATCGCCAGTGCGAACGCGGTGATGAGGTAGCCGATCTGCGGGATGGTGGCCCCCAGGTCCTCGGACATCTGCGGCATGAGTCCACCGACGAGCAGCTCGCTGGTGACCATGGCGAAGATGCCGAGCGCCATGAGGTAGACGGACTTGGGCATCGGAGCTTCCTTTGAGTTTTGAATTGATCAGACCAAAACTAGGGCGCACGGGGAGACGCACGCGGGCACGCGGCCGCGCCGACGCGGGTCAGGGAGTCAGCGCGGTCGTGCTGGTCGGGGGCGTTGGTCGGTCGGTCCCGGGATCAGGGCCTGAGCGCCTCGATCCCGGTGGAGGCGATGCCCTCCAGCGCCGTTCTCCCGGCGCCCGACTGGGCCGCGACCCTCATCCCTGAGATGAGGGAGGTCACGTACCAGGCCAGGTCGCCGGGGTCCCGGTCGGCGGCGATCGAACCGTCGAGCTGGCCGTCCATGACGGTCAGGCGCAGTGAGGACAGGCGCTTGTGCAGGTCCGCCTCCACCACCTGGGCGATACCCGGGTTGCGCGAGGCCACCGCGGTGATGGTGTTGACGGTGAAGCATCCCGACCCGCGGCCGTTCTCCCGGTTGTCGGTCTCGTCCTCCACGATCACGGTCAGCAGCGAACCGATCCGGTCCAGCCCGCTGCCCTTGGTGGAGTCCAGCACGGACCCCTGACGCGCGGTCATGGTGGTGACGTAGTAGGAGAGCGCCCGTCGGAACAGGTGCTCCTTGGAGTGGAAGGTGTTGTAGAGGCTGCTGCGGGTCAGTCCGGTCGCCTGGCACAGGTCGGCCGTGGAGGTCCCGTCGAACCCCTTGGCCCAGAACTCGCGACAGGCCGCCCGGACCACCTGCTCCTCGTCGAACTGGCGTGGTCTCCCCATGATCCAGACGGTACCACTTTATGGATGGAACGTCACAAAAAATCGGGGATCCGTGAGAGGCGTGCGGGCCGCCGGCGGTCC
>NZ_QPFC01000052.1:0-1874 GCF_003427465.1 Nocardiopsis sp. TNDT3
CGGCGCCCGCGGGCGCCGGATGCGGTGCGGCCCCTCGTTCTGTCCGGGGTCCGCACGGCGCGGTGAATTGTGCGGCCTTCGCGGCTCTTCTCCGCTTCTGTGTGGTTGCGGCCTAAGCCCGAGGCGCGTCGCGTCCGCGCCCTGACCGGCGATGACAACAGGGCGTCTCGTATGGTGAGAAACCCTGGCCATATAGTTGGACATCCGATATTCTGAGGTCCTAGGAGTCAGCGGCACCGGTTCCACAGCCGGAGGCCGCCGCCCGGCGCCGCGAGCGCCCCCACCGGGGCCCGTGCGGGCGTTCCACGGCAGTCGATCCCGCCTGGAGGGCTCCTCGTCCCTGTGGACACCGTCGCCCACGTTCCGCGCTCCGCCGCCGTTCGGCGCGATCCGCCCCGAACCCCGGTCCCGTAGTGCACCTCGTCGCAGAGCATTCCCTGGCCGCGCCGTTCCCGGCTCCGGTCACGCAACGCATCCGGAGGATCGCATGTACGACATGATCGAGTACCCGTCCGCGCCCGACTCCCAGGACGAGATCAACCGCGCCCTGCAGGACGCCCTCAACCGGCGGGCCTGAGGCTCCGGCGGCGGAGACGGCCGCGCGACCCCCGGCCGGAGGCGTCCGCACTCCGCCGGGGCGGTAGGGTTGTCTCATTCAGTGTTCATCCTGGTCTCACCATATGAGAAGCGGCCGGTGGGGCCGTGTCGAAGCAGAGGCAGTCCGTATGGCAGCGCGCACCGTGAAACTGGCGGTCATTCCCGGCGACGGGATCGGTCCCGAGGTCATCGCCGAAGGGCTCAAGGTGCTGGAGGTCGCGGCCTCCCAGCACGACCTCGCCGTGGAGACCACCGAGTACGAGTTGGGCGCCAGGCTCTGGCACCGCACCGGTGAGACCCTGCCCGACTCGGTCGAGGCCGAACTCGCCGGGCACGAGGCCATCTACCTCGGCGCAGTCGGCGACCCGTCGGTCCCCAGCGGCGTCCTGGAGCGCGGCCTGCTCCTGCGCCTGCGCTTCGACTTCGACCACTACGTCAACCTGCGCCCCGTCCGCCTCTACCCGGGGGTGGACAGCCCGCTCGCGGGCGTGGGCCCCGAGGACATCGACATGCTGGTGGTCCGCGAGGGCACCGAGGGCCCCTACGCGGGCGCCGGGGGCGTCCTGCGCAAGGGCACTCCGCACGAGATCGCCACCCAGGACAGCGTCAACACCCGCTTCGGGGTGGAGCGCGTCGTGCGCTACGCCTTCGACAAGGCCGCCTCCCGCCCCCGCCGCAAGCTCACCCTGGTCCACAAGGACAACGTCCTGACCTTCGCCGGCGAGCTGTGGCAGCGCGTGGTCCGGGAGGTCGGCGCCGAGTACCCGCAGGTCTCCGTGGACTACTGCCACGTCGACGCCGCGTCGATGTTCTTCGTCAACCAGCCCGCCCGCTTCGACGTGGTGGTCACCGACAACCTCTTCGGCGACATCATCACCGACATCGGCGCCGCCATCACCGGCGGTATCGGGCTGGCCGCCAGCGGCAACATCAACCCGGACAACACCTTCCCCAGCATGTTCGAACCCGTTCACGGCTCCGCGCCCGACATCGCGGGCCAGGGCAAGGCCGACCCCACCGCCACGGTGCTCTCGGCCGCGACCATGCTGGAGCACCTCGGAGTGCCCGAGGCGGCCCGCCGGATCGAGGCCGCGGTCGCCACGGACCTCAAGACCCGTGCCCAGAACGGCGCGGTCCGCTCCACCTCCCAGATCGGCGACGACCTCGCCGCGCGAGTAGCCGAGCAGGGCTGACGCACACGCCGGAAGCCCTGCCCTCCCTCCCTGCGGCGCGGCTGACGGCCTGGTCCACCCTCACCGTCGACGGGCGCGCCCGGG
>NZ_QPFC01000541.1:0-4703 GCF_003427465.1 Nocardiopsis sp. TNDT3
GGGCCCGCCGCCGGGGTGACCGTACCCGTGCCCGGGACGGTCGTGCTCGGGCGGCGCCGGGTGGGCCTGCCCGAACCCGTACGGCTGGCCGGGTGCGGGCGGTGCGAACGCCTGCCCGGCCGTGGGACCCGCGGCCGCCGGATCGGCGGCGCGGGCGGCGGCGGACTTGGAGCGGACCAGGGCCACGGCGAGCGTGACCAGCGCTCCGGTGACCAGGAGCCCGTACAGGAGCTCCACGATGACGCTCGTCAGCCCGGTGACCGTCATGACCGCTTCGAAGGACAGGTCCACGACCCCGAGGGCGAAGGAGACCACCGAGCTCGCGACCTGGACGAGCGCGGCGGCGGTGAGCAGCGCCCCCACGGTCCGGACGGCGCCGGGGAAGGGCGATCCCTTCGCGCGGACGAAGGCGGTGATCCCCACCGCGAGGAGGAGGAGCGTGCCGAGGCCGTAGAGGAGCGGACCCAGGGTCGGGGGAAGGGAGGACATCGGAGGACTCCTCGTGTCAGCGGGTCGGGAAGGGCCGCGGACCGGGGTGGTGGCCGGGCGGCGGTGGCGGAGCGGTCGTCCGGGCCGTGAGGCGCTTCGCCGCGGCCAGCACCAGGGCGAGCAGGCCGCCGACGAAGAGCAGCGTGAACATCAGGTACAGGGCCGGGAGCACCGTGGTGTGCACCGCGATGTCCATGCCCGCGTACATGGGGGTGAAGGACCAGATCTGGACCGCCAGGTCGCCGAGGGCGCTGAGGACGATCAGGGCGCCGCCCGTCGCCACGAGCCCCCTGCGGCCGGAGGCCGCCACGCCGCTGAGGGCCAGCACGATGACGCCGAAGAGCAGGTAGAGGACCTCGAACAGCAGGGAGATGACGGAGGAGGCGGTGTAGAGGGGAGAGATCAGGTGCATCCGGGGCCTTTCCTGGGGGCACGGGCGGATCCAGACTCTCACGCCGGGCTGTTCGCCTGTTCAGCGCCGGTGCGAGGGGCCGTCGTCGCCCGCGTGGGACGGGGCGGCGGGACCGTCCGCGGCGGCGGCCGGGCGCCGCGGTCCGCGTATGTGTGATGAGACGACCGACCCGCCGCGGGAGTTTTCCACAGATCCCTTTCGGCTCTGGCGGCCCCCGCCTCCGGCGAGGAGCATGGGAAGCGGTGGCACAGCAGCCGGAGGTGACGTCGTGCTCGTGGTGGAACTGGATCGGATCGACGGGGTGGGGGCCGACCTGGTCGGCGGCAAGGCCGCCGGGCTGGCCGGGGCGATCTCGGCCGGAGAACGCGTGCCCCCGGGTTTCTGCGTCACCACCGAGGCCCACCGCTCCGGGAGGCTGCCGGAGGAGGAGGTGACCGCCGCCTACGAGGCCCTCGGCGGCGGCCGGGTGGCCGTACGGTCCAGCGCGACCGCGGAGGACCTGCCGGACGCCTCCTTCGCCGGACAGCAGGACACCTACCTCGACGTCGAGGGCGCCGACGACCTCCTCACGGCCGTCCGCCGGTGCTGGGACTCCCTGTGGACCGACCGCGCCGTCGCCTACCGGCGCGACCGGGGAATCGACGACGACGGGGTGCACATGGCCGTCGTCGTGCAGCGCATGGTCGATCCCCGGGCCGCGGGGGTGCTGTTCACCGCCAACCCGGTCACCGGCACACGGGGCGAGACCGTCCTGGACGCCGTCCCCGGCCTCGGGACCGCGGTGGTCGACGGCACGGTCCGGCCCGACCACTACGTCGTGGCCGCGGACGGCGGGACCGAGGGACCGGACGACGGGTGCCTGTCGCCGGAGGAGGTGACGGCGCTGCACGCCGCCGGGCAGCGGCTCCAGCGCCACTTCGGCTCACCGCAGGACGTCGAATGGGCCCTGGACCGCGACGGGACCCCCTGGATCCTCCAGTCCCGCCCGGTCACCACCCTCTTCCCGCTGCCCGACCACCACGACGACGGGCCCCGCGCCTACTTCGAGGTCGGCAACATGCAGGGCATGCTCCGCCCGTTCACCCCGATGGGCCTGTCCGTGCTGGGAATCGTCGCCTCCGCGTGGCTCGGCTCCCGGGGCACCGGCCCCGACGGCGGGGACGCGGTGGTGGCCGACGTGGCGGGCAGGTTCTACCTGGACCTCACCCCCTACCTGCGCAACCGCTGGATCCGCGGGTTGTTGCCGGACAGCATGGCCGTCTACGGCCCCCGGGCCGCGGCGGCCATCCGCTCCCTCCTGGACGACCCGCGGTTCGCCGCGCGCCCCGGCGGACGGATCGACCCGGTCAGGGTGGTCGGGGCCGTCGCGCGGGCGCTGCCGCTCACCGGCAGGGTCCTCGGGGACGCCGTGGCCGCGCTCGTCGACCCCGACGACGCCAGGAGGCGCTTCCTGCGGGCCGGCGCGGTGCTCCGGGCGCGTGCCACCCGCCCCCCGGAGCACGCGCTCACCTCCGCGCGACGTCTGCGGCACGCGACGCGGCTCCAGAACGAGGCGCTGACGGAGGGGATGGCCCCGATGATGGGGCCCCTGTGCGTCGCGATCCTCTCCGCCAAGGCGCCCGAACTGCTGCTCAGGGGGATCGCCGAACCGGGCGAGGTGGCCGCCGTCCTCGGCGGGATGCCGCACAACGTCACCACGGAGATGGACCTGGCGCTGTGGCGACTGGCGGTCGGGGCGCGCGGGCACGGCGAGCTGTTCAGGGACACCCCGCCTGACGAACTGGCGTCCGGGTACCGGGCGGGAACGCTCCCCGACATCGGTCTCGACGTCTTCCTGGAGCGGTACGGGCACCGCGGAGCCGCCGAGGTCGACGTGGGCGTGCCCCGGTGGTCGGAGGACCCCGCGCCCCTGTTCGCGGCGATCGCCAACTACCTGCGGGTGAGCGACCCGGAACAGGAACCCGACCGGAGGTTCGCCCGGGCCGCCGCCGAGGCCGAACGCACACGGGACGCGCTGGTCCGCAGGGCGCTCGCCTCCAGGCCCGTCCGCGCGCGTCTGGCGTCGTTCTCCTTCGGCCGTGCGCGCGCCCTGGCCGGGATGCGGGAGTACCCCAAGTTCTCCTGGTTGTTCGCCATCGCCGAGACGCGTCGGCAGCTCCTCCTCGTCGGCGCCGAGATGGCCGGGGCGGGACGGCTGGACGCGCCCGACGACATCATGTTCCTCCGCATGCCGGAGGCACGCGCCCTGGTGGAGGGCGCGGACCAGCGCGCGCTCGTCGCCGAGCGCCGCGCCGGGTACCTGCGTGAGCGCGGACGCCGCCGGGTTCCCCCGGTCCTGCTGTCCGACGGCACCGACGTGGAGGCGGCGCTGCCCGCCCCGACCTCCGGGCGGGACGGGGAACTCCTCGGCGTGCCCGCCTCCTCGGGAACCGCGACCGGGGTGGCGAGGGTGGTCCACGATCCGGCGGGGGCCACGCTGGAACCGGGGGAGATCCTGGTGGCCCAGAGCACGGATCCCGGATGGACACCGCTGTTCATGACCGCCGGAGGGCTGGTGGTGGAGACGGGGTCCACCATCGCGCACGGGCCGACGGTCGCCAGGGAGTACGGCATCCCCGCCGTGATCTGCGTTCCCCGGGCGACCGAGGTGATCCGAGACGGGCAGCGGATCACCGTCGACGGTGCCGCGGGCACGGTCCGCGTCGAGGGCGGGGAGAGACCGGAGGAGCCCAGACCGGTGGAGGGCTAGAAGCCGCCTCCGCCGCCGCCTCCGTCGGCCCCGCCGCCGTTGTGGCCGCCTCCGCCGCCGTCATGGTGGCCGCCCCCGCCGTCGAAAGCGTCGCCGCGATGGCCGGGATCGCCCGTTGCCGTGTGGGCGTTCGAAGCGTGCGCGGAGGAGCGGCCACCGCCGTACGGGGCGCCGCCCGGTCGTCCGCCCCGTGGTTCCGGCCGCTGCTCCGGTCGTCGCGGCACGGTTCCCCGGGGTGCGTGCCGCCGTCCCCGGGAGCTGATCACCGCGCACAGCAGCAGGACGAGCGCCACCGCGAGCAGCACGTGGACCCCGATGTCGAGGGCGAACAGCACCGGGAACGGGACCGGCACCTCACCGTTCTCCACCAAGGACGGGAGGAAGAGGAACCGGAACCAGAGTTCCCGGGCCCCCTGGACGACGCTGAGGAGCGCGAGCAGGCCGCCTCCGGTGCGTACGAAGCCGCGCCCGCCGGGAGCCCTTTGGGCGAGGACCAGCGCCAGGACCCCCGCCAGCAGCGGGGGGAGCACGACGGTCAGCAGGGACAGGAGGAAACGCACCAGGTCGGGGCCCTGCTCGGTCATCGCCAGGCCTCCTCGTGCGGTCCGTCGAAGGGGGAGGATGACGGAGGGGGCGGTTCGGCCCGCGACGTCCTCCGGGTGGCGGCCAGGACCAGCAGGAGCATGCCCGCGCCGAGGAGGGCCGCGGACAGGTAGTACGACACGCTCGTGATCAGCGCGGTGGTCTCGGAGTCCGCCGCCTGTTCGCGCACCCAGGGGGAGAAGAGCTGGTCGAGCAGGGACAGGACGGAGGAGGCCAGCAGCGCCGCCGCGCCCAGTCCGGTGAGCGCGCGGCGCTCCGGCGCGGCGGCGAAGCAGCAGACCAGTGCGAAGAGGCCCACCAGCAGAAGGAGGAGAGGTCCGATCAGGTAGGGCAGGTGGAGGTTCACTGCGGTCCTCTTCGGTGGGGGAGTCGACGGGGCCGTGGCGCGGTGCTCGTGCGTGCCGCGAGGAGAACGTACCCGCCAGGGAGGCGTCCGAGGCGGCCACGGCC
>NZ_QPFC01000542.1:0-3942 GCF_003427465.1 Nocardiopsis sp. TNDT3
GGGGGTGGGCGCACGTGTGACCTACCTAACATGAATGCGTCTCATGTTAGGAGGCCTGCCTCGCCGAGGAAAGACCCGCGGCGGGGTCGGTTCGCGGCGCACCGGCGCACCGGCGCGGTCCCGAGGCCCCTCGTGCGCGGCGGTGGGTTCGGCGTCCCCAGTTGTGTAGTCAAGTTTGACCAGTGGACTCGGGGAGGACTACCCTCGCAAAGTAATCAAACTTGACTAATGGGAGGTGCGCGTGGCCGCAGCGGACACCGCGCGGGCGGACGGCGGCAAGGAGGGGGACACGGGGCAGGAGCGGCCGGAGGCGGCCGTTCGGGCCAACGAGACGACCGTTCCGCTGCTGCCGTGCGTCTCGGCCGAGGAGACCCTGGAGTTCTACCGGGCGCTCGGCTTCGAGGTCACCTACGAGCAGACCAGGCCCTACCTCTACCTGGCCTTCCGCTGGAGCGGGTTCGAACTGCACTACGGCCGCGCCTCGAAGGACCTGGACCCGGGGCTGGAGAACAGCGGCGGCTGCATGGTCGTGGTCGACGCGGTCGCGCCCTACCACGCCGCCCTCACGCAGGCCATGCGCCGGGCCTACGGCAGGGTCCTGGCCAAGGGTCTGCCCCGCATCACGCGCCACCGGCCGGGCGCCAGCCGCTTCACGCTCATGGACCCCTCGGGCAACTCGCTCATCTTCATCCAGCGCGGCGAACCCGAGAGGCTGGAGTACGGCGGCTCCGGGGAACTCGACGGGCTCGCCCGCGTCCTGGACGGCGCGCGGATCCTGCGCGACTTCAAGACCGACGACCTCGCCGCCTTCCGGCGGATCCGCTCCGGACTGAAACGGCACGGGGACCGGGCGCCCGCGGTGGAGCGGGCGCTGGCACTGGCCATGCTCATCGAACTCGCGGTCGCCCTCGGCGAGGAGGAGGGCGTCCAGGAGTGGCGGGAGCGGCTGGGCGCGATCACCCTCACCGGCGGTGAGCTGAGCAGGGTCGAGGGGGAGTTGCGCAACGCCTCCGCGCTGCGGAGCTGGCTCGGCGCGCGGCCCCCGGAGGCGGACGGGAACTGAGGGGTCGCCTCAACCGGAGGGGGACGCCTCCGGCTCCTCGCCGGTGAGGACGCCCTCGTAGGGGTCGCCCCCCTCACCGGCGAAGGAGTAGGCGCCGCCCTCGATCCGCCGGATCAGCGAGCGCGTCCACGCCGCGTCCGACTCCGCGGAGTGCACCCACATGTCCATGATCTCGCCGATGTGGCCCGCCTGTCCGGGCCCCTCCTCCGGGGCGTAGTGGGCGACCACGCCCCCGCGCCACTCCTCCAGGCCCTCGACCCGCCGCCTCAGCAGGTCGACCGCCTCCCGCCGGGGCAGATCGACGACGAAGCCCAGACCGGCCGAGAGCACGTCCGTGTGCGCGTCGTGCGAGGACACCGCCCGGCGCAGCAGGGCGAAGTACTCCCGGGTGCCCTCCCCGGTGGTCTCGTACTCAGTCCGGGGCGGACCCCCGGCGGTGGACGGCGCGGTCTCGTGGGCGTGCAGCAGCCCCTGCCGGGCCATCTGCTTGAGCGCGTGGTAGATCGACCCCGGCTTGGCGTTGGACCACTCGTGCGCGCCCCAGGACTCCAGGTCGTTGCGCACCTGGTAGCCGTGCGCCCGCCCGCGCAGGCGGACCGCCCCCAGGACCAGCAGCCGGATGGCCGACATCCACACCCCTCATCCCACCAGCGCGTCCGCACCCTTCTGAGGCCCGCGCCCTTCGACTCCGACCAGCCTATCCACGCGCCCGCGCCCGCGCCGGCCCGCGCCCCCTGCCGCCTCCCCCGTGCCCTGACGGGCGCCGGCACGGGGGAGGGGCGTCGGCGCGACGGAGGGTTCTCAGCCGCGCCCGGGGACCGGGTCGCCCTGGCGGGCGTGCTCGCCGCCCAGCGCGATCGGCGCGGCCAGCCACTCGTCGCGCAGGCCGAACGCGTTCACCAGCTGCACGGCGTAGGGGCGCAGGCCCCGGCACAGGTCGTTGACCGCCTGGGTGACCGCCTTGGCCCGCGAGGTGGAGAGCCGCTCGTGCTCCAGGAACCACGCGCGGTCCTCCTCGACCACCGACATCACGTACAGGTCGCACAGCCGGTTGAGCAGCTTGGCGGTCGCGGTGTCCCCGCAGCGGTCGATCCCCGCCACGAACGCCTCCAGCACCACCCGGTCCATGTGCGCGCGGCCCGCGGCGAGCACGTGGTCCTGGGCGCGGTTGAACACGTCGAAGGCGTCCTCGCCGTTCCTGCCGGACCTGCGCAGCCGCGCGGCCAGGCCCTCGATGACGTGCTTCTCGCGGTCCTCCAGCAGCTCCAGCTGCCAACCCCGGTTGTACAGGCTGGCCTCCTCGCCGCGCCCCGGGGCGGCCGCGACGAGCCGCTCGATCAGCGGGATCGCGGCGGTGCGCTCGATGACCGTCTCGAAGACCTTGCCCGCCATGAACCGGGCCAGCCCCAGCTGGTCCAGGTCGCCGAACGAGTCCTTGAAGTTGGTCAGCAGGCCCTTGGTGAGCTGCTGGAGCAGGACCGTGTTGTCGCCCTCGAACGTGGTGAAGATGTCGGAGTCGGCCTTGAGCTGAGGGATCCGGTTCTCGGACAGGTACCCGGCGCCGCCGCACGCCTCCCGGCAGGTCTGGATGGTCTGGCTGGCGTGCCAGGTGGCCACCGCCTTGAGCCCGGCCGCCCGCGACTCCAGTTCGCGCTGGGCGTGCTCGTCGCGCTCGGGGGAGCGGGACAGCTCGTGCAGCCGGGTGACCAGCTCCTCCTGCGCGAAGTGCAGCGCGTAGGTGCGGGCCAGGGCGGGCAGCAGCTTGCGCTGGTGCGCCAGGTAGTCCAGGACGCGCACCTCCCGCTCGGGCCGCCCCTCGCCGTCGGGCCGGGTGAACTGGCGGCGGGTGTCGCCGTAGCGCACCGCGATGGTCAGCGCGGCCTTGGCCGCGCTCCCCGCGCCGCCCGCCACGCTGATCCGGCCCCGGACCAGGGTTCCGAGCATGGTGAAGAAGCGTCGGCCCTTGCTCTCGATGGGGCTGGAGTAGGTGCCGTCGGCGGCCACGTCCCCGTACCGGTTGAGCAGGTTGGTGCGCGGCACCCGCACGTGGTCGAACTCCAGCCGTCCGTTGTCCACGCCGTTGAGTCCGGCCTTGGGGCCGCAGTCGCCGATGCGCACGCCCGGCATCGGCCTGCCCCGCCCGTCCCGGATCGGGACCACCAGGGCGTGCACGCCGTGCTCCTCGCCACCGGTGCTCAGCTGGGCGAACACCACCGCCAGGCGGCCGTCGCGGGCCGCGTTGCCGATGTAGTCCTTGCGCGCCGCCTCGTCGGGGGTGTGGACCACGAACTCCTCGGTGTCGGGGTCGTAGACGGCCGTGGTGCGCAGGCCCTGCACGTCCGAGCCGTGGCCGGTCTCGGTCATCGCGAAGCAGCCGGGCAGCTCCATCGACATCGCGCCGGGCAGGTACTCGGCGTGGTGGGCCTCGGTGCCCAGGGCGCTGATCGCCCCGCCGAACAGCCCCCACTGCACGCCCATCTTCACCATGAGCGACAGGTCGTTGACCAGCATCTCGAAACCGACCACGGACGCGCCGACGTCGTCGCGGCCGCCCACCGAGGCGGGGAAGCCGTAGGCGGGCAGGTCGGTCTTGGCCAGGGCCTTGATCTGGGTGAGCGTGCGGGCGCGGTGCTCCTCCACCGACAGCCCGTACACGGGGGTGTACAGGTCTCCCCGCAGGGCGTCGCGCATGTGTTCGCGCACGTGGGCCCAGCGGCCGTCGAGCAGGCCGCGCAGCTCGGCCTCGTCCACTCTCAGCGCCTGTTCGTTCATGTGCTCCCCCTGTGGTCCTGGCTGACGCGGCCCGGCCCGTGTCCGCCGCCGGAAGGGGCGGGTCGCGCACGGAACCGTACCCGCGGGTACACGCCCCACGTTAGGGG
>NZ_QPFC01000543.1:0-5999 GCF_003427465.1 Nocardiopsis sp. TNDT3
CTTCTTCCGAAGGCGCACCGGGGCCGTGCCGGGAAACGACACATCCGTGCAACACCGCTCGTACTTCACTCGGGGGCGACGAGGACCCCACACATCGCGCACGCGATGCCCGAGAGGTGAAGGATGAGCGCAGTGACGAAACGGGAGACGCTGGAGGGCCTCCCCGCCGGGAACCCGGCCGGGAGCCCCGGCGGCGGTCCGCCCGGCCGCGGATGGCGGCCCCGGTACCGGCTGGCCGCTGCCCTGTGCGCCGCGGTGGCCGTCGTGCTGGCGGCCTGGTCGGTGAACATGCTGGTGCCGGACCGGGAGGAGGCGGTCTTCACCGCTGAGGACGGCGCCCTTCCGGACGACCTGTCGGTCACCCCGTTCGACACGCAGTACCCCTCGATCGCCCGCCTGGACGGTGCGCTGCTGGAGGCCGTGCGGGAGGCGGCCCGGGACGCCCTGGAGGAAGGGATCGTCCTCCACGTCACGTCGGGCTGGCGCAGCGGGGAGTACCAGCGGCACCTGCTCGACCAGGCCGTCCTCGACCACGGCTCCCGCGAGGAGGCCGGGAGGCTGGTCAGCACCCCGGAGGAGTCCAGGCACGTGACCGGGGAGGCGATCGACATCGGCCCGACCGACGCCGCCGACTGGCTCGTCCGCCGCGGTTCGGCCTACGGGCTGTGCCAGGTCTACGCCAATGAGATGTGGCACTTCGAACTGCTCACCGAGCCCGGCGGCGACTGCCCCGACCTGCTGTCCGACGCCGCGGGTTAGGGGCGGGCCCGGGCGGAGCGCCCCGCGACGCCCCGCCCGCGCGCCGGATCAGCCCGCCGCCGGACCGCCCGGCCCCGAGCGCAGTCCGAAGGGCACCCCGAAACCGGTCAGCCAGCCGTCCTCGGCCAGCAGGCGGAACGCCTCGTGGGTGACGTCGTGGTCGGGCGCCTGGCGCGGCGGCCACCCGAAGGCCCCGGCCACCGCCGACCAGCTGGGGCCGTGCCCGTGCTCCTCCCGGTAGCCGTCCACCCAGCGGGCCACCCGCTCCCCGCGGCCCGAGACCAGCTCACGGGCGCGGTCGGCCACGGGCACGTCCAGCGGCGTGGTCGCCGGTGCGGTGTCCGGCGGCGTCGGTTCCGGGAGGGGCACGTAGGCCAGCGGCAGGGTGACCTCGGTGAGGGAGGCCACCACGGTGCCGCCGTCCACGCCCAGGCCCTCGACCCAGGAGATCTCCGTCAGCCACGCCAGCAGCTCCGCCAGCTCGTCGGTGCCGGACAGGGCGCAGGAGTTCACGATGTCCGCGGCCGGGACGCGGATCCGGCCGTCGGGCTCGGCCCACAGGGCCAGGTAGGCCCCCACGAGCCGGAGCCGGTTGGGCTTCTTGCGCATCTTCTTGTGGGCGAGGGTGCGCGAGAGCCAGCCCGAGGCCCGCGACCGGACGCCGTTGCCCAGCTTCCAGGTGTTGCCGTCCAGGCTCGGCAGGGCGCACCGGGCCGGGTTCGCGGCGTCGGACTCGATCACCGTCTCCGGCGTCGTGCCCAGCCACCCCGAGGAGGTCAGGTCGCTCAGGGCGGCGTGGGCGTCCTCCAGGCGCAGGATGCGCAGGTCCTGGCCGGTGAAGTTCGCCCAGCCCTTCAGCGCGCCCCGCAGGGTGAAGGTGAGGGCGAGCAGGCGGCTGTCGGGGGAGGAGCCCGCGCCCTCGGAGGCCACGCGCTCCCACAGCTCGCGGAAGAACTCCGCGTGGTGGGGGCCCATCCGCGGCACGCGCCTGCGGTCGGCCGGGATCTTCTCCTGGGGCCTGCGCCTGGCCTCCTCCAGGGCGCGCTTCCTCGCCTTCTTGGCCTTCTTCGCCTCGGAGTTGGTCAGCCGCTCGGGCGCGCCCCCCGGCGGCACGCTGATGCCCTGCTCCTTGCAGCGCGCGCACTCCATGGCCGCGGCCAGGTCCTCGTTGGGCCGGTGGAAACGGGGCTGGGGGATCTCGTCGGGAAGGGGATCCCGCACGTCGCTGGTGGCGGTGTGCTGCGTCATGGTCAGGAGCGTAGCGACGAAAGCTCCGCCGTGTCCGGCGTCCGGCGGATTCGCGCCCCGGGCTCACGGCCGGGGCGCAGGAGTTTGCCGTCCCCTTCCGGGGCAGGAAGAGAGCCATGGGCGACATGGTGCTGATCAGGCACGGACAGACCGAGTGGAGCCGTACGCGGCGCCACACCGGACTCACCGACATCCCCCTGACCGAGGAGGGGGAGCGGCAGGCGCGGGCGCTGCGTCCGGTGCTGGCCGCGCGCGAGGTCGGCCGGGTGGTGACCAGCCCGCTGCGGCGGGCCGCGCGCACCGCCGAACTGGCCGGGCTGCGCGTGGACGAGACCGACCCCGACCTGACCGAGTGGGACTACGGCGGCTACGAGGGGATCACCACCGCCGACATCCAGGCCGGACGACCCGGTTGGTACCTGTGGCACGACGGGATCGTGCCGGGCGGCCCGGGGCATCCGGGGGAGAGCGTGGAACAGGTGGGGGAGCGCGTCGACCGGGTCCTGGACCGGCTGACGCCCCTGCTCGACGGCGGGGGAGGGGCCGACGTGGTGCTGGTGGCGCACAGCCACGTCCTGCGGGTGCTCACCGCGCGCTGGCTGGGCCTGCCGCCCGCCGAGGGGGCGCTGTTCCGGCTGGAGACGGCCACGGTGAGCACGCTGGGCCATGAGCACGGCCGCCCGGTGCTCACCTCGTGGAACGTGCCGACCTGAATAGAGGGGGTTTCCAGCGCCGGGAGCGGGGATCGTGCGGCCGGAGGACTTGACAGGAGACCTAAAGGCCTATTGGCTAGGCCACTAGCCTTATGGCCCAGATCACAGTCCCAACTGTCCCTCTGATCGGTATGTCATGACCCCTCAGCTTCTCACCATCCTCGTCCTTCTGGCGATGTTCGTCATCGCCACCGTCCTGCCGATCAACATCGGCGCGCTGGCCTTCGTCGCGGCCTTCATGGTCGGGCTCCTGGTCCTCGGGATGGACGCCGACGCGGTCCTCGGCGGGTTCCCCGCCGACCTCTTCCTCACCCTGGTCGGTGTCACCTACCTCTTCGCCATCGCGAAGAACAACGGGACGATCGACCTGCTCGTACGCGGCGCCACCCGCATGGTCGGCGGCCGGGTGGCCGCGATCCCGTGGATCATGTTCGGCATCTCCGCCGTGCTGACGGGTGTGGGCGCGCTCGGTCCGGCGGCCGTGGCGATCGTCGCGCCGATCGCGCTGAGCTTCGCCGCCCGGTACCGGATCAACCCGCTGCTGATGGGCATGATGGTGGTCCACGGCGCCCAGGGGGGCGGTTTCTCCCCGGTCAGCGTCTACGGCGTGACGGTGAACGGGATCGTCGCCGACAGCGGGCTCTCGGTGTCCCCCATCACGCTGTTCCTCGGCAGCCTGGTCTTCAACCTGGGCATCGCGTTGATCCTGTTCGTCTCGCTGGGCGGCAACCGCCTCTTCGGCGTCCGCGCGCACGAGGCCGAGGCCGTCACCGAGGCCGCCCGCACCTCCGGCGGCTCGGGGTCCGGGTCGGTCGCGCTGGCCACCGGCGGTCCCGCCGACACCTCCGCCGGGAGCGGGGCGGACGGCAGCGCGGCGGCCGGGAGCGGCGAGGCCGCCTCCGAGGGCACCCCGGTCCGGTTCGAGCAGATCGCCACCCTGCTGGGCATCGTCGCGCTGGGCGTCCTGGCCCTGGGCGTGGGCCTGGACGTCGGCTTCGTCGCCCTGACCGTCAGCGTGGTGCTGGCGCTGATCGCGCCGCAGTCGCAGAAGAACGTACTCTCCCAGATCAGCTGGTCCACGGTCCTGCTGATCACCGGCATGCTGACCTTCGTCGGCGTCATGGAGAGCGCGGGGACCATCGAGTACGTCGGCGACGGGGCGGCCAGCCTGGGCGCTCCGCTCCTGGTGGCACTGCTGCTGTGCTACATCGGCGCCGTCGTGTCGGCCTTCGCCTCCTCGACCGCGATCCTGGGCGCGACCATCCCGCTGGCCATCCCGTTCCTGCTCATGGGCGACATCAGCGCGACCGGCGTGATCGTGGCCCTGGCCATCTCCTCCACCATCGTCGACGTCAGCCCCTTCTCCACCAACGGCGCCCTGGTGCTGGCCAACGCGACCGGAGTGGACCCGTCCCGCTTCTACCGCCAGATGCTCGTCTACAGCGGCATCGTGGTCGTGGTGGGTCCGCTGGTCGCCTGGGGCGTGCTGGTGGTGCCGGGACTGCTGTGACGGCAGCGCCTTTCGAGGGCGGCTGGGACCGCTCGGCGGCCCCGGGAACGTGAGGGGTCCGGTCCGCCGGACCCCTCAGCGCCTGTCGGCGCCCGCCTCCGCCGCCCCATGACCGGGGCGGCGGTGCCCAGGTGGCCTGAAGGCCTGACCTGTGCGCCACTGGACCGGTTCAGGGGGTGACCGGGGCGGCCCCGTTGACGGCGGAGACCAGCAGGAGGTGGTCGCGCATCGCGTCGGCGGCCGCCTTGGGGTCGCCCGAGCGGATCGCCGAGGCGATGCGCTCGTGCCCGTCGAGCGAGGCCCGGGGCCGGTCCGGCTGCGACAGCGACTCCAGGCGGGTCTCCCGGATCATCGGGGCGATCTCGTTCATCATCCGCGCCAGCAGGCGCGAGCGCGCGGCCGTGGTGATCGCCGCGTGGAAGCGCTCGTCGCCGGTGACGCCGCGGTCGCCGTTGGCCACCTCCTGGCGCATCAGCTCCAGGGCGGCCTCGATCGCGATCAGGTCCTCGGGCGTGCGGCGTACGGCGGCCAGCTCCGTCAGCTTGACCTCCAGCGCCTGACGGGCCTCGATGATCTCCGCGCGCCGGTTGGCCCGGTCGCGCAGGAGGGCGAGAACACCCTGCTCGGAGACGGTCTGGCGGATGATCGCGCCGTCCCCGTGCCGCACCTCGATGACCCCCTGGACCTCCAGCGCCACCAGCGCCTGGCTCACCGAGGCCCGGCTCACCTCCAGCGCGACGGCCAGTTCGCGCTCGGGCGGGAGGCGGTCGCCCACGCCCAGACCGGCGTCCCGCATGTGTTCCACGAGACGCTCCACGAGCTGCTCGTACAGGCGCGGGCGCGCCGGGGGCCGGGGTCGGGGCTTGGTAGGCACGCTCGCTGGCTCCTGGTCCTCGGATCTGACTGTGCTGAGGGACTTCCAGGCTAGAGCATCCCGTCGGCGGACTCCCGGGATCGGCGCATCGGACCTCCCCGCGATCGGGTGCGACGGGGGCTTCACAAAACGTGCCGTTTCGTGCCACCCTGACGTGAGGCCTAGTGGCCTAGCCACTGAACCATTTGGAGGTTGCTGTGGAGACCCGCGACACCGCCCGGGAGCTTTTGGACCGCACGCTCGACGCGGGATCCCACGTCTCCTGGGACGAGGCGCCCCTGGACGTGGACCCCGACCCCGCCTACGCCGACGCGCTCACCCGGGCGCGGGCCGCCACCGGGTGCGACGAGGCGGTCCTGACGGGGGAGGGGCGGCTGCACGGCCGCCGCGTCGCCGTCGTGGCCAGCGAGTTCGGCTTCCTCGCCGGGTCCGTGGGGCTCGCCGCAGCCGCGCGCATCGTCGCCGCCGTCGAACGCGCCACCGCCGAGCGGCTCCCCCTGCTGGCCGCCCCGGCCTCGGGCGGCACCCGCATGCAGGAGGGCACCCCCGCCTTCGTGGCCATGGCGGCGATCACCGCCGCCGTCACCGCGCACAAGGCCGCCGGACTGCCCTACCTCGTCTACCTGCGCCACCCCACCACCGGGGGCGTCCTGGCCTCCTGGGGGTCGCTCGGACACCTCACCGCCGCCGAACCCGGAGCGCTCGTCGGCTTCCTGGGCCCCCGCGTCTACGAGGCGTTGCACGGCGCACCGTTCCCCGAGGGCGTCCAGCGCGCGGAGAACCTCCAGCGGCACGGCCTCGTCGACGCCGTCCTGCCCCCCGACCGGCTCAGGGACGCCGCCGGGCTCGCCCTCGACGTCCTGCTCGACCGCCCGGACCCCGCCACGCCCTGAGC
>NZ_QPFC01000544.1:0-2503 GCF_003427465.1 Nocardiopsis sp. TNDT3
CGTTCGTCCAGTGGGGCGCTCCACCTTGCGGCCCGCCCGCCCCTGCCGTCGGTCGGCCCGTGCCAGGAGAACCCCTGGCCGGGCACCGGCTTTGAAGACCAAGGCCGACGGCTCGAAGAACCCGGCACAGACCGGGCGCCCCAGAAAGGGCCGAACGTGAAGATCGCCATCGTCCACCGGGACCTGCACCAGCTCACCCGAGGCGGTATCTGCACCGTCTACCGCAACGTCGCCGCCCAGCTCGTCAAGCAGGGCCACCAGATCGTCTTCGTCACGCAGCAGACCCCCACCCCGCTGACCCCAATGAAGGACGTCAGCGTCGTGGTCCTGCCCCGCACCAACGATCTGCCCGCGCACCGTCGGGCCGTCGATGAGGCCCTCAACCGGATCGAGGTCGACATCGTCGAGGCCTCCTCCTGGGAGGCCGAGGTCCACGACTACGCGATGCGCCCCCTCCACCAGCGCGTCCCGGTCGTGGTCCGGGCGGACCTGAGCGCTCGCACCATGGGTCTGTCCGTCCACGCCGAGTTCGAGGACCGGCTCATCCGCGCGGCTGAGGCGGTCACGGCGGTCGGCCGCTGGACGGGAGAGGACATCCTGTCCGCCTACGGTGTGCGGGCCGAGGTCATCCCCAACGGGGTCGACCGGGACTTCTTCCGCCCGGGACCGGCCTTCTGCCCCCTGCACAGCGGCAACATCGTCGATCTGAAGGCGAGGGAGCCGGAGCGGGGCAAGGTCACCTCTTCCCGCAGCATCGCGGAGCACGCGCCGGACACCGACACGCTCTGGAACCGCCTCGCCGGTCCCGGCGAGGAGGGGCTGCCCCGGGTGGTCTGGGTCGGCAAGGCCACCGAGATGAAGGGCTGGGACCTGCTGCAGCAGGTCGCGGCCGTGTTCCGCGGCAAGGCGCTGTTCACCGTCGTGATCGGCCACGGCTGGTTCGAGTACGACATCACCCTGGGCCACGAGCCGCACGTGCAGACCCTGCAGGACCTGGACGCCAGCGACCTGCTGGCGGTCTACCGCAGCTCCGACTGGGTGCTGTCGACATCCCGCTGGGAGGGGTTCCACCTCTCCTTCGCTGAGGCGCTGAGCTGCGAGGTTCCGGGGCTGGCCCCCGAGCACCTGGGGGCGGCGCACGACCTGCTCACCCACGGCCGCAACGGCCTGTTCTACCGCGACGCCGAGCACCTGGTCGAGCTGATGGCCTCGGGGGTCGAGTTGCGGGGGTCCCTGGCCCCGGAGTTCGACTGGGCGGCCAACGCCAGCCAGAGCGCGCGCCTGTACACCCGCATCCTGACCGAGAAGGGACAGAACTGATGAAGATCCTGCTCATCGGACCCGACCACGCGGGAGGCAGCATCCCGCCCTACCTCAACGTCCTCTCCCAGGGCCTTCGGGCCCTGGGGGCCGAGGTCGACCGCCTGGGCTCCGCGGGCGAGCCCTTCGACGAGGGGGCCTGCGGCTTCTGGAGCGCGGAGCGCATCGTCTGTGAGGCCCGCGGCCTGCTGGCCCGGGTTGACCTGTCCGACTACGACGTGGTCTCGCTGCACTTCGGGAACTTGGAGGTGGAGCAGCTCCTGCCCAGCCTGTGGGAGGGGCTGGAGCGGCCGGCGGTCGTCTACCACGTCCACTCCCTGGACTGGACGCTGTTCACCGAGCACGTGCCCGACACCGGCCTGCGGGCGCGGGTCGAGGCGGGGGTCCGTTCGATGGACGGGTTCTTGTACTTCGGCTCCTACGCCCGGCACGTCCTGGGCGGGCAGGGGCTCGGCCAGGTGCCGGGCCGGGTGAACTACCTGCCCACCACGATCCCGGTGGAGCGGCTGAGCGCGCCGAACAGCCGGGCACGCCTGGGGAACGCGCCCGTGGCCAGCCTCTATGGCTACCCCTCCACCTGGAAGGACGCCGAGGGGCTGTTGCAGGCCTTCCGGCTGATGCGGCACCCGATGCGGTTCGTCCTGGCCGGTCCGCGCTGGGACAACCCCACCCAGAGCGGGGTCGACCTCATGGCGGGGACGAGCGTGCACGGTCCGGTCCAGGTCGAGGTGCGCCCCCACTACATGGGGGTCGAGGAGCGGGTCGCGCTGATGGCAGAGAGCGATCTGGCGATCTTCCCCTACCAGGACGTCCCCACCTTCCAGGGCAGCGGCGCCATCGCCGACTACCTGGTCCACGGGATCCCCGTCCTGGCGACCGACGTCGCCAACATGGCCGAGGTGATCGGAGAGGCGGGGACGATCATCCCCCCGGGTGAGCCCCGGGCCCTGGCCGGTGCGCTCGACCGGTTCGCTTCGGAGCACTCCCACCGGCGAGATCTGGCTGAGAAGGCCGAGCGGCGCTCGGAGCTCTTCCACCCGACCAGGCACGCCAGGATCTGCCTCGACTTCTTCGCGGAGGTGGTCAAGACCCGGGGCTGAGCCCCCACACCCGCCCGGCCAGGGAGTGGCGTCCCTGGCCGGGCACCCCCTCGTGTCCGGCCCCGCAGCCTGGCGGTGGTCCG
>NZ_QPFC01000545.1:0-6303 GCF_003427465.1 Nocardiopsis sp. TNDT3
CGAGTCCGGCCAGCCGTTCCCGGCGCTCGGGGCCGAGCCGGTGCTCGCGCCGCTCGAAACGCGGAACACCCGCCCGGGCGGGGTCGGCCGCCAGCGGCAGCTGCGGCGGACCGGGCAGTTCGGGTACCCGCGACGCCCAGTAGTCGCGGTGCGCGTCACGGGAGGGGGCCCGGCGGCTCTCCCGCGCGGCGAGGTAGCTCGCGAAGTCCGTGCCGAGCGGGGGCAGCTCGTCCCGGGGGCTGCGGTAGAGCTCCGCGAGTTCGACGAGAGCGATGCGGATGCTCTGGACGTCGGTGGCCAGCAGCTCGAAGTTCAGGTGCAGCCGGTGCCCGCCGTCCGGCAGCAGGGAGAGGCAGGCTGCGAGCACCTGCCCGGAGGCGATGTCCAAAAGGCGGTGGGAGAGGCGCTCCCTGCGCTCCTCCAGGCGCCGGTCGGCCTCCGCCTGGTCGAGGTGGCGCAGGTCGTCGGTCTCCAGCGGCTCCACGCGGGGCTCGGGGAGGACCCGTTGCCCGCCGTCGTCGGTGTAGGCCGTGCGCAGTGCGGGGTGCCGCTGGATCAGCGCGCGCAACGCCCTCTCCAGGCGCCGGGGGCGCAGCCCGCGGCCGTCGAGTTCGACGTAGAAGTGGCAGGCGACGCCGCCGAGGACCTGGTCGTCGCGGCGTCCGATCCAGTAGGCGTGCTGCACGGGCGTCAGGGGGAAGGGTTCGCCCTCGGCCGCGGCCGGTCCGGCTCCGTCCGGGGAGCCCGTGCCGGGCGAGAGCGCGAGCAGTTCGGTCCACGCGCGCACGGTGGGGCGGGCGAAGAGGTCGGGGAACCGTACGCCGAACCCCTTCGCCCTCTGGTCGTTGGCGAACTGCATCGTGCGCAGTGAGTCGATGCCCAGACCGATGAGGTCGTCCTCGGGCCCGACCTCGGAGAGGGGGCGGCCCAGCAGCGCGGCCACCGTCTCGCGCACCTCCTCGACGTCCACCGCGCGGGAGGGGGCTGGCGGCACCGGCGCGCGGGCCCCGGGGGCGGGTGCGCCGGTCGCGGCGACCGGCAGGAAGTCCGTGTGGAGGGCCCCGTCCAGCGCGGAGTGCAGTATCCGCGCGGGCACCGGCGCCTCCGCGTCGTCGCGGTCCGCGACCGCGCCGCGCGGCAGCACGACCACACCGTCGGGGACGAACCCGTGGGCGTCGGCGGTGGCCGCGCGCACCCGGCGGGCGGCCGACCGGTGGTCGCCGCCGTGCCCGTCGTCCTCCACGAGGACGTACACGGGACCGCCGTGGAAGGGTTGCAGGACACGGACCCGAGAGGGCGACAGGGAAATGCTTCTGCCGATCCCGGCCTCGACACTTCCAATTCCGTGCCGTTTACCCTGGACGAGGACACAAAGCGTGTCCGCGTCTCGTTCGCTGTTTAACACATCGCCAATCGTGCCAAGTGCGGAGTGGGTCTTCAACCCCCTAATCCGGTTACCCGGAGGCTCGGAGAGAAAACACCGCCATGCTTGGCCTTAACCATTCAGGGGCCTCGAGCCGGTCGCCGGTGCCTCCTGCCGGGCGGGCTCCGGCCTGTGCCGACCGGCGCAGGAGCGACCCTGCTCAGAGGGCTTTCGACCGACGTGGAGAACCCTTTTCCGTGTGCTTCGCCGGGGCGGGGCGCACGGGCGTGGAACCGGTCGCGGATGTTTCCGTGCGCCGGTCCGCCCCGCGTGGGCCCCGCCGGGCCCCGGGGCCGCGCCGACGCCCGGGGCGGGGTGGCCGTGAGCGGGTCAACCCCTTCGCGCCGGTCCGTCATCGTGGACCGCATCCCTTACGGAACAGGGAACCGCGGTGACGGCGCCGGGGTCCGCGTGCTGAGCCGCCGGAGCCGCGGCGGACGCGTCCGCGGGTGCGATGACCTGCGCGGCGACCCCCGGGGCGGGCGCCCGACGGCGGTGCCGCGATCGGCGGGGCCGTTCCGGTGGGATGGGCGAAACCGCTTTCCTTTTCGTCACTCAGAGTAGGGAAAGCGGCCCAAAGAAGTGAAACGGAAGGGCCAATCCTATAGTTCCGGGCAAACGGCGGACGAGAAGCAAGGGAAGGCATGCCTAATTTATGCAAACCTTGGTAGCCATATGGGCACTTGCGCCTGAACAGAGTCTTCATATATTGAATTATGGTCGACCCAGAGTGCACCAGGGAGGTGCCTGCGATCATTTCCTCATATAGAGAAAAACCTCCGGTCCCAGAGCCCGGTGAGATCGGGGGGCCCGAGGAGGCATTCGCGCTCGGAGACGAATACGTCGAGTGCCTCGGAAAGATCATCAACAGCCACGTGCGCAACGAGAGGGCCGGAGCGGCCGCGTTCGACGAGCCCTCCATCGCGCACGCGCCCACCGCCAAGGACAAGTGGCTGGCCTGCCGGATGGCGATGGAGGAGTACGGCCACCACCTGCAGTTCAACAAACTGGCCGCCGCGCTCTCCCTGGAGGACCCCTACACGCGTCCGCCCCTGACGGTGTTCGAGGAGGAGCTGTCCAGTTGGCCGGAGTACGTCCTGTCCAAGGCGCTGATCGACCTCGCCGAGATCGTCCTGATGGAGGACCTGTGCTCCTGCTCCTACCGGCCGCTGCGCGACCTGTGCGTCTCCCTGATGCCCGAGGAGCGCTTCCACGTGCGCTTCGGGCGTGACGGCTCGCGCAGGCTGGCCCGTGACCCCGCCCGGCGCGGGGAGATGCAGCGCGTCGTGGACGGCATGGTTCCGGTCACGATGACCTTCTTCGGGCGCAGCGACTCGCCCAACAACGCACGGTTCCGCCGCTGGGGGATCAAGCGGCTGACCAACGACGAGTGCCGGCGGATCTTCTCCGAGCGCGCCCGGTCCATCGTCGAGGACGATCTGAACCTGGTCTTTCCCGAGGTGAAGCAGACATGGAACGGCTCTATGAACTGAACCGTCCCCCCGAGGACACCGAAGCCCTGCTGGGCGCGGGCGGCCCCCGGGTCGGTGCGCTGCTCCGCGGCCTGTGCGGGGGTAGGGCGGTCCCCGTCGCCGGGAGGGCCCGGACGGTCGGCCTGGCGGAGGCGCTGAGCCTGGCGGACCGGGTCGACCCCGCGTGGGTCGCCGGTGTGGAGGGACGCAGCGACCGCGCCCGGACTCGTCTGCTCGACGCCGGACGCGGCGCCGACCTGGAACTGGCACTGCACATGACCATGCTCCTGTGCACGCCCTGTCTGGACCCCGCGGACGACGAGGACGTGGACGCCCACGCCGTCTCCGGCGCCCTGCTCTGGCTCGCCTGCCGACTGGTGGGGCCCGCCCTGTGCGGCGACCCCGACCGGGAGGGCCTGGAATCCCTGTTGGCGGGCGGTTGGTGGCCGCTGGGCCGTGTGGACGGCGCGCTCGTGGCCACCGCCTACCGCGGCCCCGGGACGCGTGCGCTGTTCGCCGCGCCCGGGCCCGAGGCCGCGCACACCCGGGCGCGCACGTGTTGAACCTCGCCCACGACCTGTCCCGCCTGTGCGGGGAGCGCGGATGGCGCGACCGCCCCGCCTGCCTGGAGGACGGCGCGGTCTGGACGCACGGCCAGGTGCACGCGACCGCCGCCCGCTGCGCCGCGGTCCTGGCCGGGCGCGGGGTCGGACCGGGCGACCACGTGCTGCTGGCCCTGCCGGACGGTGCGGCGTGGGTGGTGTCCTTCCTCGCCTGCGCGCGGATCGGGGCCGTGGCGGTCACGGTCAACCCCGACCTGTCCGGGCGCGAACACCGCTACATGGCCTCGGACTGCGCTCCCGTGCTCGTCCTGGCCGAGGAACACCTGCACGAGCGGTTCCCGGACGCGCCCGCGCTCACCGGCGCCGCCCTCCTGGCGGAGGGCGCGACCCGCGCCCCCGCCCCTCCCGTGCCGACGGGCCCGGACGCCCCGCTGTACGTGCAGTACACCTCCGGGACCACCGGACAGCCCAAGGGGGTCGTGCACCGGTGCGCCGACCCCGCCTCGTACATGGAACTGGTGGGGCGTCCCGTGGCGGACGTGGGGCCGACGGACGTGACCCTGTCGGTGTCGAAGATGTTCTTCGCCTACGGCTTCGGCAACGCCTTCGTCTTCCCGCTGCTGTCGGGCTCGGCCGCGGTGTACACCGCCGGGCGGCCCGGGGCCGCCGAGGTCGCCGGCCTGGTGGCGCGGCACGGTGTCACCCTGCTCTACGGGGTGCCCTCCTTCTACGCCAACCTGGTGCGCGAGGCCTCGCCCGCCGACCTCGCCAGCCTGCGCCTGGCCGTGTCGGCGGGGGAGCGGCTGGCGCCCGACCTGGGGGAGCGGGCGCGCGGCCTGCTCGGAGTGCCCCTCCTGGAACAGCTGGGATCGACCGAGGCCGGGCACGGCTTCTGCTCCAACACCGTCTCGCGCGACGTGCCCGGCACCGTGGGCCGCGTCCTGCCCGGGTTCCGCGTCCGGGTGCTGGACCGCGACGGCGCCCCCGTGGCCCCGGGCGGCACCGGCGAACTCCACGTCACGGGGCCCACCCTGATGCAGGGCTACCTCAACCTCCCCGAGGACACGCGGCGGACCCTGCCCGAGGACGGCTGGCTGCGCACAGGCGACCTGGTGACCGCGCTCCCGTCCGGGGACCTGGTGCACCGGGGCCGGACCGACGACCTGGAGATGGTCGGCGGCATCACCTTCTCGCCCGTGGAGGTGGAGGACCTGCTGCGGTCCGACCCCCGGGTGCGGGAGGCGGCGGTGACCAGCCTGCCCGACGAGCGGGGGGCCACCCGCCTGCACGCCTTCGTGGTCCCGGCCTCCTCCGCGGACTCAGCCGAGACGCTGGAGAGCGAACTCATCGACGGTCTGCGCGGACGGGTCGCCCCCTACAAGGTGCCCCGGAGCGTGCGCCTGGTGCCCGACCTGCCGAGGACGCCCACGGGCAAACTCCGCCGGTTCCAGCTCCGGGCCTCCCTGGCGGCCGCCTCCCGGCACGACCCCGCGCGGAGCGCCCCCGGCTCGCCGCCGGCGGGCCCCGCCCCACTCCCGTAAGCAGTGAGAACGGCTCGGAGAGCCATGCACACGTTGCTCATCGACAACTACGACTCCTACACCTACAACCTCTTCCAGCTGATAGCGGCCACGACCGGGGTCGAACCCGAGGTGTGCCGCAACGACGACCCGCGGCTCCTGGGCTCCGGTCCCGACCCCGACGCCGTGGTGGTCTCACCCGGCCCGGGGCGCCCGGACCGGCCCTCCGACCTCGGACACGCCTCCGCGTTCCTGACCCGCACACGCGCGCCCGTGCTCGGCGTGTGCCTGGGCCACCAGGCCCTCGGCTGGCTGGCGGGCAGCCCCGTCGTCCCCTCGCCCCGACCCAGGCACGGCGCGGTCGAGCGCGTCCTGCACAACGGCCGCAACCTGTTCACCGGCCTCCCCCAGGGGTTCCCGGCGGTGCGCTACCACTCCCTGTGCCTGCCGGACGGGGTCAAGGAGCACCTCGACGTGGACGCCCGGACCGAGGACGGCGTCGTCATGGGCGTCAGCGACCCCCGGCGCGCGTGGTGGGGGGTGCAGTTCCACCCGGAGTCGGTCGCCACCGAGCACGGCGCCCGGCTGGTGGGGAACTTCTTCTCACTGGCCCGCCCCACGGCGCGCGGCGGATCGGCGCTCGGGAAGGGGAGGGCCGCCGACCCCGCGGTGCGGCGCGCGCCCTCCCCGGAGACCCGCCCCCGGACGCCCTGGCTGCTGCGGTGGCGGCGGCTGGAGCGCGCGCCGGAGGCCGAGTACCTCTTCCGCCTCCTGTTCGCGGACCTGCCGTACGCCTACTGGCTCGACAGCAGCCGCCTGGTCGAGGGGTTCTCCCGCTTCTCCTTCCTCGGGGCGCCGTCGGGGCCGGACGCCGAGGTCCTGACCTACGACGCCGGTGCGGGCCGCCTGCGCGTCGGCGACGGGGAGGGCGCCCCGAGGCACACCGAGGAGGGGTCGGTCTTCGACCTGCTGGAGGCGCGCCTGTCCGCCGCGCGCACCCCCTCCCCGCGCGAGCTGCCCTTCGACTTCAACGGCGGTTACGTGGGCTACATGGGCTACGAGGCCAAGGCGGACTGCGGGTCCCCCAACCGCCACACCGCGCACACCCCGGACGCGCTGTGGATGTCGGCCACCAGGACCGTGGCCGTCGACCACCGGGACGGCGCCACCTGGCTGCTGGCCTCCTGCCGCGACCTGCCCGCCTCGGTGGAGGCGGCCGACCAGTGGCTGGACAGCGTCCAGGCGCTGGCGGAGGGAGGCGTGCGGCACTCCCGGCCCGCCCCCGCGGCCCCGGACCCGGTGGAGCCGACGCCGTTCCTGAGGCG
>NZ_QPFC01000546.1:0-1121 GCF_003427465.1 Nocardiopsis sp. TNDT3
GAACTCGCGGCCTTCGTCACCGGCGTCGGCCAGCAGCGGCGGCACGTCGCGGTGCGAGCCCACCCGGATGCGGGTGGGGGCGTCGTCGGGGCCGACGTCGGAGAACAGGAAGAGCATCAGCAGGGCGCGGCCACGCGAGCGGAGGTTGACGCGGGGCTCCCCCCGGGCACCGGCGAACGAGGCGTCGAGGTGCCACCCGGCGTCCCCGGGGTCCTCGTCGCTGGGGAAGCGCACGGGGAAGGTGCCGAGCCCGCCCGGGCGCTGCCAACGGCCCTCGCCCACCAACCGGTCGAACGCCTCGTGCAGCGCGGGGGTGGTGGCGGCCTCCCGGAACGGCGGGTCGTGGTAGCCGCCGAGGCGGACGACCGGCCGGGTCCAGGTGGCGGGGTCGTCGGGCTCGCAGCCGAGGTCGGCCCACAGCCGCTCCCGGCCCCGGTCGGCGAGTTCGCGCGGAAACGCCCCGCGCAGGGCGACGAACCCGTCCTCGACGAAGGCCCTGATGTCGTGATCGGTCAGCATGAACCGGTTCCCCTCTCGTTCACCGGCCACGTTAGGGAGCACTCCGGGGGAGCGACCCGACAATCGCGGTTCGCCTCCGGTCGGGAACTCCGGCCCACGGCCGCTCGCGACACACGGAGTCCGCCCTTCCCCTTGGCCGACCCCCTCGCCGGTCAGGGCGGCGGAGACCCCGTGGCGTACGTCCGGGGCAGGAACGGGTGCTCCTCCGGCGTGTCGATCCGCCGGGAGGCGGCCCGGTGAGCCTGTGATCGGCAGGTCCTGGATAGGACCGCGCCGTCCGTCCAGGATCGGTACCAGGGCCCGAGCGGGACCCGGGAGGGCGTGCGGACGCGTGCTCGCCCACCGCCCCGACGTGCCTTCGCCCACCGCCCCGGAGCGGTCGCGGGCGAACGCCACCGACGCCTTCGCCGGTGACGCGGCCGTCCGCTCCGGGAGCACCCGCACCGGGACCACCCGCGCGGACCGGGGCCGCCGGACCGACCCGGCGACGGGGACCCGGCGGCGAACCCCAGCCACGACATGAGGGAGAACGATCATGCCACGTCGAACCATCGACATCACCGTGCCCGACCTGACCGGGAGGCGCGCGCTCGTCACCGGCG
>NZ_QPFC01000547.1:0-5349 GCF_003427465.1 Nocardiopsis sp. TNDT3
GGTGGCGAGCACTCCTAACTGCTCCACAGGACCTTGTTCAGTTGTCGCACCGGGCCTGGGCCCCGTGCTCTCGCTGCGGTTCTCATTCTGCCAGATGTCCGGGAGTGCTCGAACCGCCTCGTACCCCCAACGGGATTCGAACCCGCGCTACCGCCTTGAAAGGGCGGCGTCCTAGGCCGCTAGACGATGGGGGCCCGTGTGACACGTCAAGCATAGGGGAGATTCGCAACCAACACCAAAGTGATAAGCGCGGCCAGTCGTCACCTCCTCCACCTGCGCTGACGCGCGGGTCAGGGAGTCCGCTGCCCGTCGCTGGCCTCCTCCGCGGGTTCCTCCTCCGGTTCCTCGGAGGGTTCGCCCACCGGGCGCTGCGGGTCGGTCTCGATGTGCCGCTCGACCTGTGCCGACGTCAGCCCGATGCCGCCCAGGTCGATGTCGTCGCGGGCCTGGAGGCGCCCGGTCTCGGCGTCGAAGTACAGCACCGACGCCTGGTAGGGGGTCGGGCGGCCGGGCCCGTGGTCCAGCCCGCGCAGACCGGCCCCTCCGGTGGACCCCTGCACGAGGAACCTGGTGCCCAGGTCGGTCAGCTCGGTGGACCTCAGGTGGTCGTCGCCCGTCAGCACCAGCGGCACCACCCCGTCGAAGGCCTCCGCCTGCGTGCGCGTGTGCATGACGACCACGTCCACGTCCTCGCGGGAGTCGACCACCTCCCCGGCCTCCTCCTCGCCCCGGGCGGCCACCTCGGAGGCGTCGGGGTTGAGCCGGGTCGCGTCCGGGACGTAGCGGGGGTCCCCCGACCCGTAGAAGGTCAGGCCGCCCACCTCCTGGACCTCGCCGTCCAGCACGACGGCGTTCTCCTGCGCCGCGACCGCGCGCTGCGTCCCCATGGAGTCGTGTCGGCCGCGCACCCACACGTACGGCACGTCCAGTTCGCCGATCTCGTCGGCGAAGGCGTCCTCGGCCGCGCTCCCCCGGTCGGTGAGGTCGCCCGAGTCCACGACCATGTCCGCCCCGTACTGCTCCCGGAGCGTGCGGATGATGCTCCACGAGGCCGGGTTCAGCTGGATGTCGGACACGTGCAGCACGGTGATGACCGACTCGTCCTTCTCGTACACGGGGAGGGTGGAGGTCGCCTCGTAGATCATCGCGACGTTGCCGACCAGCCCGGCCAGCTGTTCCTGGTACTGGCTGAACCGGCCCACCACCTCCTCCGCGCTGCCCACCACCTGCGGGGCACCCGCGATCAGCCCGGTGTAGCGGGGCTCGGCGATGGCGCTGGGGTTGAAGGTGTTGGCGGCCACGGCCCCGGAGGCCACGAGCACGCCCAGCGACACCAGGGCGCTGGCCAGGGCCCGCCACACGTCGCGGAAGAGCAGCAGCCCCACCACGGCGGCCCCCAGGGCCGCGGCGAGCACCGCGCGCACCAGCAGGCCGATCACACCGGCGCGCAGGTCGGAACCGATCCCCGCGGCCATGCGGTTGATCGCCTCGGGGTCGGCGAACACCTCCTCGGCCGCGGACAGCCGGATGTTGGAGATCCTCGCCTCCAGCTTGATCGGGGCGCTGTGGGTGTCGAAGGCCAGCTGCCCCAGCGGGGCCACGTCGACGACCGTCTCACCCCGCCACTGGGGGCTCAGGCTCATCGTGACGTCCGCGGGACCGATGGGGGTGACCACCTGGCCGCCCAGGGCCAGGCCCAGCCAGCCGCCGACCAGGCCCGCGACGACGACGCACCCCCACCGCCACGCGCGGCCGGAGCGCAGCCGGTCGAAGGTGCCGCGGAGCCGTCGGAGGGCTCCGCGAAGGTCGTATCCGCGGATCGCTTCCCAAGACAACACACCCCCATCATGCCCCTCCCGGGGAGACGTTCCCGTGTTTCATCCCCTTCGAGAGTGTTATGTCGCTTCCGGCGCGTCGCGGGGAGGCAGCACAATGGCAGGTGTGGTGGAACTGACGCGCAGGGACTTCGAGGAACTGGTCGCCGACGCCCTCGACCAGATCCCGCCCGAGCTGGCGCAGCTCATGGACAACGTGGTGATCACCGTCGAGGACGAGTCGCCGGAGGGGCTGCTCGGCCTGTACGAGGGCATCCCGTTGACCGAGCGGGGCGACTCCTACTTCGGTGTGCTCCCGGACCAGATCTTCATCTACCGGCGCAACATCTGCGCCTTCTGCGAGACCCCCGAGCAGGTGGTGGAGGAGGTGCTCGTGACAGTGGTCCACGAGATCGCCCACCACTTCGGGATCGACGACTCCCGTCTGACCGAGCTCGGCTGGGGCTGAGCCCGGGACTCCCCCGGCCCCCAGCCCCCGGGTCGCGGTCTCCTTCGAATCACGCTTTTCGTCACTCTTCGCACATGTGAATCCACATTATGCTCATCAACAACATTCCGGCACAGCGGTACGTCTCCGCGCGCACGCGCCGCGAGCAGTGGAAACAATCCGTCCAAGGCGACCTGACAACACGGACGAATCCACCCGGCATTCCTTACCCACAGCAACGAATCAGACACGAATTTCCCCAAACGGCTTGCGACGAAGCTCACCATCCGGAACTGTTGGTTATTGGGACACGACACAGCGTGATTACAACCCTGTAACAGTAAGGGAGTGCCGGGTGGCCAATCCGCGCCTCGACAACACACCTGACAACGGAGACCACGAGTCTTCGAGCGCCCCCAACAACGACGACTGGCGGAGCAGCTACCGCGACGTCATGGCGATCGCCGAGTTCCGGTCCGTCTGGCTCGCCCACGCGCTCTCGGTGATCGGCACGAACCTGCTGAACATCGCCACCAGCGTGCTCGTCTTCCAGATCACCGGCTCCGCGCTGGCCGCGGGCGTCACCCTTGCCCTGACCTTCCTGCCCCCGGTCATCAGCCCCCTCATCTCCGGACTCGCCGACCTCCTGCCGCGCCGCCGCGTCATGATCGCCTGCGACCTCGCGCGCGCGGCCGTGATCGTGCTCATCGGCATCCCCGGCATGCCGATCTGGGCCGTCTGGATACTGCTCTTCTGCTCGGTGGTGCCGTCGGTCCCCTTCGCCGCGGCCCGCGCCGCGATGATGGCCGAGATCGTCCAGGGCGAGCGCTACGTCGCCAGCACGGCCATCATCCAGCTCACCTCGCAGCTGGGCATGCTCGCCGGTCTGGTCGCCGGCGGCCTGATCGTCGCCGCCATCGGCCCCAACATCGCCGTGATGTCGACCGGCGTCCTCTTCGTGCTGTCCGCGCTCGTCGTGCTGCTGGGTGTGGCCGCGCGTCCGGCTCCCCGCGGGGAGCGGTCGGAACGCCCGGGGTTCGTCGCCATGACCCGCGACGGGGCCAAGCTGGTCTTCGCCGACCGCAGGCTGCGCACCCTGGCGCTGCTCGCCTGGCTCGCCGGCCTGTACGGCATCCCCTACGGGCTCGCCAACCCGATGGCCGAGGAGATCGGCGCCGGAGCGGCGGCGGCCGGGTTCATCATGGCGGGCTCGGCGATCGGCGGGTTCGTCGGCGGGTTCGTCCTGACCCGGTTCGTCCCGCCGCCCGTCCGCATGCGCCTGCTCGGCCCGCTGGCCGTCCTGGCCTCGGCGCCGCTGCTGCTGTGGCTGACCGAACCGCCGCTGTGGCTGATGGTGTCCGCCCTCGCGCTCTGCGGCGTCGCGGGCTCCTACCAGTTCGTGGCCAACGCGGCGTTCGTGCTGTGCGTGCCCAAGGAGGGCCGCAGTCTGGCTTTCGGGCTGGTCGCGGCCGGGCTCCAGGCCGCCCAGGGCGTGGGCATCCTGGTCGCCGGGTTCTTCGCCGAGAAGTTCGGCACCGGTGTCGTCATCGCCGCGGCCGGCGCCCTCGGCGTGGTCTGCGCGCTGCTCCTGGCCCTGCCGTGGTCGCGGATGGCCGGCGAGACCATCGACCGGATGAACGCGACCGGGGGCGGCGCCTAGGACCCCCAGCGCACCGTGTCCCTAGCGCTCCTCGCCGCGCTCCGCGGGGGCTTCGCGGGTCTGCTCGACCTCGCGCTCCTCCCGCGGGGTGCGCAGCTCGCGTCGCTTCCAACCCGGTTGTGCTCTGAGGGTCCACATCAGCTCTGGCTCGGCTTTCCCTGGAAGTTGCGGATGATCTGCTCCAGCAAGGAGCGCTTCTCGTTCTCGGCCGGCATGATCAGCCAGGCCAGGATGTAGACGAAGACGCCGCTGAACCCGAGGACCGTCAGGACCACGAAGACCAGGCGGACCAGCGTGGAGTCGACGTTGAGGAACTCGGCGATCCCCCCGCAGACGCCGGCGAGGTAGCGGTCGCTCCCACTGCGTCGGAAGCGCTTGCTCTGGAAGTTCTGGTTCATGTCTCCACCCTGCCCCCTCCTGACGACGATTCCCATCCGGGACAGCCCTGGGCGTCCCCTGACATCCCCCCGAGCCCTCGGAAGGGGCCGGGCACGGGGTGCCGGCCCGCTCCGCAGGGGTTGGACGCGGACCGGGGCGCACGGCGTTCCGGCCGGGCGCTGAGGCGTGGGGCACACCGCGGGCGCTGAGGCGTGGGGCACACCGCGGGCGCGGACCGTGCCGCCGGAGGGGTCGGGCCCGGATCCCGGATCGGGGTCCGGCCCCGGGAACCGGGCGCGGAGCCGGGCGACGCGGGGTTCGGGCGAGGGCCCCGCTCAGTCAGCGGTCCCGGACCGCCCGTAGACCTCGCCCAGGAAGCGGAAGTCGGTGCGAAGGCTGGCGCGGACGTCCGACGCCTCCTCGTTCTCCGAGAAGCGCAGACGCCTCATGGTGTGGCGCATCACCGCCATGGCCGCCGCCGCGACCACGACCGAGCGGTCGTCCTCGGCGGGGACGCCGGTCCGCTCGGCGATGGTGGCGGCGAGCTCCGTCTCCACGGTGTGGAAGCGGGCGAGCACCCTGGGGACGAGCTGGGGCTCGCGGTCCATGAGCTGTTTGCGCAGGCGCATGTCGTCGCGCTGGGTGTCGAGGTCGTCGGTGCTGACCAGGAACGCGATCAGCATGGTGATGAGGTCCTCGACGAAGTCACCGGTGGGGCCGCCCTCCGCGAACTGCCTGCGCATGTCCTCGTCGGGGCACCGCGGGACCTCGCCCAGGAGGGCGTCCTCCTTGGTGGCGAAGTAGTTGAAGAACGTCCGGGTGGAGACGTCGGCCTCGGCAGCGATCTCCTCGACGGTCACGTTCTCCAGGCCGCGCTCCAGCGTGAGGCGGACGGCCGCGTCCTGGAGGGCACGGCGCGTGGCCTGCTTCTTGCGTTCGCGAAGCCCCAATGGTCCTCTCCCGTACAAGGTAGATCCTTGCAGTCCATGCAAAGTTTCCCACAAGTATCCCCCAGGAACGGCGAACACGCGCGCCGGAGGGCGCGCCCC
>NZ_QPFC01000548.1:0-3714 GCF_003427465.1 Nocardiopsis sp. TNDT3
GCGTCGATGACGGCGGGGGAGGAGGGCGGGATGGGTGACATGCGACCACCCTATGCCAGGGCGCGGATGTCACCTTTGGGAAACACAGTCGTTACCCCCCTGGGGGCGAGGGGCTCCGCCGGGTAATGTGACTTTTTGGGAGCGCTCCCATGCGCGCAGTAACGGGGAAGCAGGGAAACCGGGGAACACCACACCGAAGGAAGGCTCATGTCCCGCACACGCATAGCCGTCGGAGCAGCAGTGAGCTCCGTCTCGGCACTGGCCCTGGGAACGGCGCTGCTCGCCACGGCGCCCGCCTCGGCCGCCGACTCCGAGTTCTACGTCAACCCCAACACGTCGGCGGCCGTCTGGGTCGAGGAGAACCCGAACGACCCCCGGGCCGACGTCATCCGCGACCGCATCGCCTCGGTCGCCCAGGCCACCTGGTTCACCCAGTACAACCCCGCCGAGGTCCGCGACGACGTGGACGCGGTGGTCAGCGCCGCCGACGCCCAGGGCCAGACCCCCATCCTGGTGGTCTACAACATCCCCGGCCGCGACTGCGGCAACCACAGCGGCGGCGGGGCGCCCAGCCACGACGCCTACCGCGCCTGGGTCGACGAGGTCGCCGCGGGGCTGGAGGGCCGGTCCGCCACCATCGTCCTGGAGCCCGACGCCCTGCCGCTGGTGAGCGGCTGCAGCGACCCGTCCGAGCTCCTGGACTCCATGGCCTACGCGGGCAAGGCGCTCATGGAGGGCTCCTCCGAGGCCAGGGTCTACTTCGACATCGGCAACTCGGCCTGGCTGGACCCGCAGGAGGCCGCCGGCCTGCTCAACGGCGCGGACGTCGCGAACAGCGCGCACGGCGTCGCCACCAACACCTCCAACTACAACTGGACCCACGACGAGGTCGCCTTCGCGGAGGCCGTCATCGCCGCGACGGGCGTGCCCGGCCTCGGCGCCGTGATCGACACCAGCCGCAACGGCAACGGCCCCGCCCCCCAGAACGAGTGGTGCGACCCGCCGGGGCGGATGATCGGCCGCCCCAGCACCACCGACACCGGGAACCCGCTGATCGACGCCTTCATCTGGACCAAGCTGCCCGGTGAGGCCGACGGCTGCATCGCGCCCGCGGGGCAGTTCGTGCCCCAGGCCGCCTACGACATGGCGGTGAACGCTCCCGAGTACCCCACCGACCCCGGCGAGCCGACCGACCCCGAGGAGCCCACCGACCCGCCCGAGGGCGAGGGCTGCACGGCCGACTACAGGGTCGTCAGCGAGTGGGGCAACGGCTTCCAGGCGGCGGTGACGGTCACCGCCGAGGACTCCCTCAGCGGCTGGACCGTGACGTGGACCTACGCCGACGGGCAGCGGTTCAGCCAGGGCTGGAACGCCGAGTTCTCCAGCAGCGGGTCGCGGGTCACCGCCTCCGACCTCGGCTGGAACGGCACGCTCAGCGCCGGCGGCAGCACCGAGTTCGGGTTCACCGGGACCCACGGCGGTAGCAACGGCGTGCCCGAGGTGACGTGCTCCGCGGCCTGACCGCACTGACGGGGTGGGGCCCAGCGGGTCCCGCCCCGTCCTCCTGGCCGCCTCCGGCCAACCGCGCCGAACCCCGTACCCCGGGGCCGGGGAACCACTAGCATCCCCGGTGGGCGAAGGGCGGACACGGATGACGGTTCCACAGGTGGGCGAGCGGACCCTGGTGGAGGACAGCGCCTGCGGCGGTTTCCCCGCGCAGGAGGCCGGTTCCCGGCGGGCCCGCGAACGGGCCTACAACCTGTACAGCGCGGCCATCGGCGCCTGCCTGAGCAGGACCGGGCTCCGGGAGCGCGCCGCCGAACTCCTCGCCCGGGAGGCACGGCTGCCCTTCCTCGACGACGGGGAGGTCGCCCGGGTCAACCGGGAGCTCCCGGGGATCGTCGCCGAACTGCGGGCCGAGCCGATCCGGGTCCGCGACGGCGCGACCCCCGGGGATCCGGGCCCCGTCCTGTCCGGGGCCGACCTGGACGCGCTGTTCGACCTCGCGCTCCGCGACCGGCTCACCGGACCGGCCCGCGAGCGGCCCCGGCTCCTGCTCCTGGGCGGCCAGCCCGGCTCGGGCAAGTCCACCCTCCAGCGCCTGGTCCTGCCGTTCCTGCCCGAGGGCACCGTCAGCTACGACGGCGACGACCTGCTGCGCCTGGCGCCGGACTACGAGTGGGCGATGGCCGCCGACGACCGCGCCGCCTCCGCCGCCCTGGCCCGGCAGGTCGGCGGCCTGCACGGGCTGGCCATGGCGCACATGCGCGCGGGCCGCGTGGACGCCGTGTGCAGCCACCCCCTCGGCCGCGCCGACTGGGCCGCGTCCTGGGTGGAGGGGTTCCGCGACGCCGGGTACCGGGTGGAGGTCGCCCTCGTGGCCACCCACAGTTCCAACAGCCGCTTCGCGATCGCCGACCGGTACGCCCGGGCCCGCGCCGACCAGGGTTTCGGCAGGTGGATGCCCGAACTCCACCATGACCGTTTCTATCTGGGCCTCCCCAACACGGTGGAGTTCCTGGAGACCCACCGGCTGGCGGACTCGCTCTACGTCCTCTCCCGCGACGGCGACGTGCTCTACGCCAACCACCGGGAGGAGGACGACTGGCGGACCGAGCCGTTCGGGCGCGTCGCCCTGGAGGCCGAACGCGGGCGCCGGGAGCTGTGGCACGCGTCCGGGCGCGCCCCGCGCAGCGCGGTCTGAGCGGCCCGGCGGGCTGCCGTCCGGGCGGGCCCGGCCGGTTCTCAGTCCCGGGCCGCCAGCCTCCGCACGGCCTCCCGGTCCTCCTCGCCGAACCGCTCCTCCAGGTCCTCGGGCGTGGCGTCCAGGTCGATGCGCGACACGGGCACCCCGCGCGCGGACCCGATCGCGCCGAGGCGGCGCAGCGCGCGGTCGCCCGCGTAGCGGACCAGTTCGCCCGGAGGCAGTTCGTAGCGGCGGGTCGCCGGGTCGCCCGAGGGCTCCTCACCGCGTTCCACCGTGGACGTCACGTGCGGCAGCAGTTCGTCCAGCCGATCGCGCACCACGTCCCAGTTGGCGTCGTCGGCCGCGACGTGGCGGCGACAGGTGAAGGTGCCCCACGCCATGTGGCGCCGCTCGTCGTCGCCGATCATGCGCACGATCCGGCGCATCCCCGGGAAGACGTCGAGCGCCGTGCACAGGTGGTTCCAGGCGTAGTACCCGGTCAGCGCCAGCGAGCCCTCGATGACGTGGTTGTAGGTCACCGAGGCGCGCACCTGGTTGCGGGGGCTCGGGTCCTCCAGCAGCGCCTCCAGCGAGCTGGGCAGCTCCTCGTAGAACAGCGTCCGGTACCCCGGGTTGGCGTCCACGTACCCGTGCAGGTCCTCGTGGACCCCGAGCGCGTCCAGCCACAGCCGGAACGCCTGGACGTGCCTGGCCTCCTCGAAAGCGAACTGGGTCAGGTACATCTCGTCGCCCAGCCGCCCCTCCGCGGCCATGGCCCGCAGGAAGGGCTGGATGTCCTCCGTGACCGCCTCCTCTCCCGCCACGAAGAACGCGCACAGCCGCAGGATCCGCGCCCGGGCCCCCTCTCCCAGCCCCTCCCAGTCCTCGGCGTCCCGGCTCAGGTCGATGTCGGCCGGGTTCCAGAACCGGGCGTTGCCCTTGGCGAACAGCTTGAGAGGGAGGGAGTCCCAGTTCAGGCCGCCGCCCCGGAGCGAGTGGAAGCCGGTGCGGCGCCGCGCGGGAGAGGG
>NZ_QPFC01000053.1:0-16367 GCF_003427465.1 Nocardiopsis sp. TNDT3
ACCCGGGAACGCACCCCCGGGTCGGCGGACGGGACCGGCCTCGGGCCAGGTCCGATCAGGCCAGGTCCGAGTACCGACCGACGTTGGGCACCGGCGGGGTGTCCTTGGGCCGCACGCCGATCTTGGACCCCAGCCACACCAGCGGGTCGTACTTGCGGTCCACCACCCGCTCCTTGAGCGGGATCAGCGCGTTGTCGGTGATGCGGATGTTCTCCGGGCACACCTCCGTGCAGCACTTGGTGATGTTGCAGTACCCCAGCCCGAACTCCTCCTGGGCGATGAGCCTGCGGTCGGCGGTGTCCTCGGGGTGCATCTCCAGCTCCGCCACCCGCATGAGGTAACGCGGACCCGAGAAGTGCTCCTTGTTCTCCTCGTGATCACGGATCACGTGGCAGGTGTTGTTGCACAGGAAGCACTCGATGCACTTGCGGAACTCCTGCTGGCGTTCCACGTCCTCCTGGCTCATCCGGAAGTCGCCCGGGGCCTTGGCCGGATCCGGTGTGAACGAGGGGATCTCCCGCGCCTTCTGGTAGTTGTACGACACGTCGCACACCAGGTCCCGGACCACCGGGAAGGCGCGCATCGGCGTCACCGTCACCACCTCGTCGTCCTCGAACACGCTCATCCGCGTCATGCAGGACAGCCGGGGACGGCCGTTGATCTCCACCGAGCACGAACCGCACTTGCCCGCCTTGCAGTTCCACCGCACCGCCAGGTCCGGGGTCTGGGTGGCCTGGAGGCGGTGCAGCACGTCGAGCACCACCTCGCCCTCGTTGACCTCGACCCGGTACTCGGCGAGCCCGCCCTCGCCCGAACCCCGCCACACCCGGAACACACGCTCGCTCATGACTGGCCCTCCTCGGCCGCGCCGTCCGCCGCCCCCGACGCGGGCAGCTCCTCCTCCGTCAGGTACTTGGCCAGCTCGTCGCGTTCGAAGAGGGCGAGCAGCCCGGCCGGGATGTCGGCGAGCGCGAGCCGCGACAGCGACACCCGGTCGGAGCGGTCGGCCCGCACCGCCAGGTTCACCCGCCGCCACTCGGCCGACATGCCGGGGAAGTCCTCGCGCGTGTGCCCGCCGCGCGACTCCGTGCGCTCCAGGGCGGCCGCGGCCACCGCGCGCGAGACCAGGACCATGTTGGGCAGCGCCAGCGCCAGGTGCCAGCCCGGGTTGTAGACCCGGTCGCCCGGCGCGCTGAGCGCGCGCGACCGCTCCGCCAGCTCCTCCAGCCGTTCCAGGGCCCGCTCCATCTCCGGACCCCTGCGGATGATGCCGACCAGGTCGTTCATGGTCTCCTGGAGTTCGGCGTGCAGCGTGTACGGGTTCTCGCCGCCTTCCGCCCTGAGGAAGCGCAGCGCGTACGAGGACGCCTCGTCCGCCGCCCGGTCCAGGAGCCCGGCCGGTGCGGGCCGGTCGCCGAGCCCGTCCACGTAGGCCGCCGCGCCCAGCCCGGCCCGGCGCCCGAACACCAGCAGGTCCGACAGGGAGTTGCCACCCAGCCGGTTGGAGCCGTGCATGCCGCCCGCCACCTCACCGGCCGCGAACAGCCCGGGCACGTCGGAGGCGGCGGTGTCGGCGTCCACCCGCACCCCGCCCATCACGTAGTGGCAGGTGGGGCCCACCTCCATGGGTTCGGCGGTGATGTCCACGTCGGCCAGCTCCTTGAACTGGTGGTGCATGGACGGCAGCCGCTTGACGATCTCCTCGGCGGGCAGGCGCGTGGACACGTCCAGGAACACGCCGCCGTGCGGCGAGCCCCGCCCCTCCTTGACCTCGGTGTTGATCGCCCGCGCGACCTCGTCGCGGGGCAGCAGCTCCGGCGGCCTGCGGTGCCCCGCGGGGTCGTCGTACCAGCCGTCGGCCTCCTCCTCGCTCTCGGCGTACTGGGAGCGGAACACGTCCGGCACGTAGTCGAACATGAACCGCCTGCCCTCGGAGTTGCGCAGCACGCCGCCGTCCCCGCGCACCGACTCGGTGACGAGGATGCCCTTCACCGACGGCGGCCAGACCATCCCGGTGGGGTGGAACTGGACGAACTCCATGTTGATCAGGGAGGCCCCGGCGCGCAGCGCCAGCGCGTGGCCGTCGCCGGTGTACTCCCAGGAGTTGGAGGTGGTGCGGAAGGCCTTGCCGATGCCGCCGGTGGCCAGGACCACCGAGGGCGCCTCGAACAGGACGAACCCGCCGTCCACCCGGCGGTAGCCGAACGCGCCGACGATCCGGCCCGGCGTCCTTCCGCCCCCGGCCGGGTCCGCACCCGTGTTCCCGCCCGAGCCCGCGTCCACAGCGGTGGCCCCGCCCGCGCCGCCGTCCGGCCGCACGGCCGCGTCGTCCTCCGTGATGAGCCGGGTGATCGCGGTCTCGGCGAACACGCGGATGCGCGCCTCGGGGTCGCCCAGCTCCGCGGCGTCCTGCTGCTGGAGCGCGACGACCCGCTGCTGGAGGGTGCGGATCATCTCCAGGCCGGTGCGGTCGCCCACGTGCGCCAGCCTCGGGTACTCGTGGCCGCCGAAGTTGCGCTGGCTGATCTTTCCCTCGGCGGTGCGGTCGAAGAGCGCGCCCCAGTACTCCAGTTCGAGGATGCGCTCGGGCGCCTCGCGGGCGTGCAGCTCGGCCATGCGCGGGTCGTTGAGGAACTTGCCGCCGCGCACGGTGTCGCGGAAGTGCACGCGCCACCCGTCGTCGGGGTTGGCGTTGCCGAGGGCGGCCGCCGCGCCGCCCTCGGCCATCACGGTGTGGGCCTTGCCGAACAGCGACTTGGAGATGACCGCGGTGCGCTTGCCCTGCTCGCGGGCGGCGATCGCGGCCCGCAGCCCGGCTCCGCCCGCCCCGATCACCACGACGTCGTAGGCGTACCGGGTGATCCCGGGTTCTGCTGTGGGGGGCATCTGGTCGTGCCTTCCTTCCCCTTGGCTCAGTTGAGGATGCGCAGGTCGTTGATGGTGCCGCTGGCGACCAGGGCGATGTAGGCGTCCGTGAGGATCAGGGTCGCGATGCTCAGCCAGCCGAAGTACATGTGCCGGTGGTTGAGCACGGACAGGCGGCCCCACATCCAGTAGCGGACGGGGTGCCTGCCGAAGCTGCTCAGCCGTCCGCCGAAGATGTGGCGGCACGAGTGGCAGCTGAGCGTGTAGCCCCACAGCATGAGCACGTTGACGAGCATGATCAGGTTGCCCAGCCCGATGCCGAAGCCGCCCTCGGCGCCGTGGAGGAAGGCGATCAGCATGTCCCACGTGTTGATGAGCGTGATGACGAAGGCCGCGTAGAAGAAGTAGCGGTGGCCGTTCTGGACCAGCATCAGGGGGCGGGTCTCGCCGGTGTAGGCGCCGTGGGGCTCGCGCACGGCGCACGCCGGGGGAGAGAACCAGAACGAGCGGTAGTAGGCCTTGCGGTAGTAGTAGCAGGTCAGCCGGAACAGCAGCAGGATCGGCAGGCTGACCAGGGCGTAGGGGATGAGCGGCGGGAACTCCACCGGCAGGCGTCCGAACAGGGCCGCGTCGGGCGCGCACTGCTGCGCGATGCACGGCGAGTAGAACGGGGTCAGGTAGTGGTGTTCCTGGACCCAGTAGTGGTCCTGCTGGAACACCCGCAGGGTCGCGTAGACGACGAAGGTGGCCAGCCCCAGCGCGGTGAGGAGGGGGCCGAGCCACCAGGTGTCGGTGCGCAGGGTTCGTTGGGGGATGCGCGCCCGGCCGCCCCCGGGGCCTGCGTTCTCGGTCGCTGTCACCGTTGTCTTGCACCTCCTGTGGGAAGGTCCCGGTCGGGCGGGGCGCGGTACCCGCCTGCTTCGGCCGCGACCGCCGCGCCGGACGGCCGCGGGGAGGAGCCGTGGCGAACCGTCCCGCAACGCAACGTTAGGGCGTTGTGATCACGGTCACGTCCCGGAGGGCGGGAGGCGTCGGGGAAAGCTATGTGAAATGCGCCACTTCTAAGCGCTTATTTGGGGAGTTTTGTCGCCTTAAGTGGCCAAAAATCCCTTATGGCAGTGGGGTTGCTTCAGGGGCGCCGGTGGCGTGTGGTAAAGGAGTCTGCCGCCCGAATCCGGCAGCGGTCGCCCCGGAGCGTGGCGCTCCGGCAGGCGCGCGGAGGGCGCGGGTGCCCGGGGCGGGTGGACGTGGAGCGTCCGCCGACGGGTTGCCGGGTTCGGGTCGGCCGGAAGTGTTACCGGTGTGGCGCCAGCGGCCCCGGCCCGTGGCGAAGGGGCGCGGGTGCCCTTCCGGGCGGGCTTATGGGCGAGGCCGCCCGGGGGCCTGACGGGTTAGTCCGTTTAGTCCGTCCCGCCCTCCGGGGAGGGGTCCGGCGGGTCAGTCCGCCCCGTCCTCGGGGGAGAGCAGGACCTCCAGGTCCGGGCCCAGGTCCTGCGGCGACATGCCCAGCAGGTAGCCGTTGAGGTGCCGGCGGAACGCCTCCGCCGAGTGCGAGGGCTCCACGTCCCGGCGCCGCGCCAGCGCCACCGTCCGCAGCAGGCGCGGCCGGGCCAGCGGGGTTCCGCGCAGGCTCTGCCGGTTGCGCAGCACCATGCTCGGCACCACGGCCAGCCCCATGCCCGCCTCCACGAACCGCAGCACGGCGTCCATCTCCCCGCCCTCCACGGCCAGCTCGGGCTCGAACCCGGACGCCCGGCACGCGCGCAGCGTCGCCTCGCGCACGTCGTAGCCGCGCCGGAACATCACCAGCGGGCGGCCCCGCAGCTCGGTGATGCGGATCGAGGCCCGCCCGTTGGGGGAGGGGCCCGACATCGGGCTCGCCACCACCAGGTTCTCCCGCAGGATCGGCGTCGTGGAGAAGTCGGGGTCGCTGCTGTGCAGCGGCAGGATGATCAGCGCCAGGTCCAGCTCGCCCCGCCCCAGGTCGCGGATGAGGTCGCGCGAACCGCTCTCCTCCACCTGGAGTTCGATGCCGGGGAAGCGGGTATGGAAGTCGGCGAGCACGTCGGCCAGCAGCCCCGCGCACAGCGACGGGGTCGCGCCCAGCCGCACGCGGCCCCGGCGCACCCCGGCCAGTTCGGCGACCTCGCGCCGGGCCGTCTCCAGGTCGGCGAGCATGCGCTGGGCGAGCGGAAGCAGCGCCTCACCGGCCGGTGTGAGTGTGATGTTTCCCCGGGCACGACTGAATAACGGCGCACCCAGCTCCTGTTCGAGGCTGCGGATCTGCTTGCTCAGACTGGGCTGTGCGACGCGCGAAAGCTCTGCTGCGCGGGTGAAATGGCGTGTGCGGGCCACCGCGACGAAGTAGGCCAGCTGCTGGAACTGCATGCTCCATAGCCTACGTCTATCGACTCAAGCATCCTGATGACTTGGACGCCGACTTAACCAGAACTTACAGTGACAGGCTGTGGCGAACAGTACCTTGACCAAGAAGCGGTCTACGGCCTACGGGTCCACGGTGGCGCTCAAGGCAGCGATGGCGATCACCGGGGCGATCCTCGTGCTGTATTTGATCGCGCACATGTACGGCAACCTGAAAGTGTTCTCGGGCCAGGAGGCTTTTGACGGCTACGCCCACAGCCTCCGGGAGCTGGGCTACCCGCTGCTGCCCGAGAGCGGATTCCTGTGGATCTTCCGCATCGTCCTGCTGGCGAGCGTCCTGATCCACATCTACGCGGCGGTGACACTGTGGGCCCGCGCCCGCAGAGCGCGTCCGGCGGCCCAGCGCTACCAGGTGAAGAAGAGGGTGGCCCGCAGCTACGCCTCCTACACCATGCGCTACGGCGGCGTCCTGGTCGCGCTGTTCGTGGTCTTCCACATCCTGCACCTGACCACGAACACCATCGCCCCCGGCGGCGCGTCCGACAGCCCCTACGAGCGGCTCGTGAACGGGTTCCAGCCCGAGTTCTGGTACGTGACCCTGTTCTACATCCTGTCCGTGATCGCCGTGGGCCTGCACCTGCGGCACGGCATCTGGAGCGCCCTGGCCACCCTCGGCGCCAACCAGGCCAGCCGTCAGGGCAAGCTCAACGCGGTCGCCGTGGGTCTGTCGCTGATCGTGACGGTCGGCTTCCTGCTCCCGCCTCTGGCGGTCACCTTTGGACTGGTGAGTTAATTGTCTGACAACGACTTCTACCGCGTCGGCGACCCGATCCGGGACGAGAAGGCCCCCGAGGGCCCGATCAACGAGCGCTGGGACAAGCGGCGCTTCTCGGCCAAGCTGGTCAACCCCGCGAACCGGCGCAAGCTCTCGGTGATCATGGTGGGCACCGGCCTGGCCGGCGCCTCCGCGGCCGCGACCCTGGGCGAGGCGGGCTACAAGGTCACCTCGTTCTGCTACCAGGACAGCCCGCGCCGCGCGCACTCCATCGCGGCCCAGGGCGGCATCAACGCCGCCAAGAACTACCGCAACGACGGCGACAGCATCTACCGGCTGTTCTACGACACCGTCAAGGGCGGCGACTTCCGCTCCCGCGAGTCGAACGTCTACCGCCTGGCCCAGACCAGCGTCGAGATCATCGACCAGTGCGTCGCCCAGGGCGTGCCCTTCGCCCGCGAGTACGGCGGCCTGCTCGACAACCGCTCCTTCGGCGGCGTGCAGGTCTCGCGTACGTTCTACGCGCGCGGCCAGACGGGGCAGCAGCTGCTCATCGGCGCCTACCAGGCCCTGGAGCGCCAGATCGCGGCGGGCAGCGTCAAGATGCACACCCGCCACGAGATGCTGGAGGTCATCGTCGTGGACGGCCGCGCGCGCGGCGTCATCGTCCGCGACATGGTCACCGGTGAGATCGAGACGCACTTCGCCGACGCCGTGGTGCTGGCCACCGGCGGCTACGGCAACGTGTTCTTCCTGTCCACCAACGCGATGGGCTCGAACGTCACCGCGACCTGGCGCGCGCACCGCAAGGGAGCGCTCTTCGCCAACCCGTGCTACACGCAGATCCACCCGACCTGCATCCCGGTCAGCGGCGACTACCAGTCCAAGCTGACCCTGATGAGCGAGTCGCTGCGCAACGACGGCCGCATCTGGGTGCCCAAGGCGCACGGGGACACCCGCGACCCGCGCCAGATCCCGGAGGAGGAGCGCGACTACTACCTGGAGCGCATCTACCCGGCCTTCGGCAACCTGGTGCCGCGCGACATCGCCTCCCGCGCCGCCAAGAACGTCTGCGACGAGGGCCGCGGCGTGGGCCCCGGCGGTCTGGGCGTCTACCTGGACTTCGCCGACGCCATCGCGCGCATGGGGCAGGACGCCGTCGAGGCCAAGTACGGCAACCTGTTCGACATGTACCAGCGCATCACCGGCGAGAACCCGTACGAGGTTCCGATGCGCATCTACCCGGCCGTGCACTACACCATGGGCGGTCTGTGGGTCGACTACGACCTCCAGAGCTCCATCCCGGGCCTGTTCGTGACCGGTGAGGCCAACTTCTCCGACCACGGCGCCAACCGCCTGGGCGCGAGCGCGCTGATGCAGGGGCTGGCGGACGGCTACTTCGTCCTGCCCAACACCATCAACGACTACCTGTCGTCGGGCCCGTTCGAGGCCCTCGACGAGTCGCACCCCGAGGCCGTGGCGGCCAAGGAGCAGGTGACCTCCCGCATCGACAAGCTGCTCTCCGTCCAGGGCTCCCGCACCGTCGACTCCTTCCACAAGGAGCTCGGCCACATCATGTGGGAGTACTGCGGCATGGAGCGCAGTGAGGAGGGCCTGACCAAGGCCATCGAGCTCATCCGGGCGCTGCGCGCCGAGTTCTGGCGCGACGTCAAGGTGCTGGGAACCAACGAGGAGTTCAACCAGGCCCTGGAGAAGGCCAACCGCGTGGCCGACTTCCTGGAGCTGGGCGAGCTCATGTGCATCGACGCCCTGCACCGCCGCGAGTCCTGCGGCGGCCACTTCCGCGCCGAGAGCCAGACCGAGGACGGCGAGGCGCTGCGTCACGACGACGAGTTCGCCTACGTGGCCGCCTGGGCGTTCGGCGGCGATGACAGCAAGCCCGTGCTCCACAAGGAAGCCCTGGAGTACGAGTACGTCGAGATGAAGCAGCGGAGCTACAAGTGAACATCACCCTGCGCGTATGGCGTCAGAAGGGGCCGGACGACGAGGGTCGGCTGGCCACGTACAAGCTCACCGACGTCTCCCCGGACATGTCGTTCCTGGAGATGCTCGACGTCCTCAACGAGAAGCTCACGCTGGAGAACGAGGACCCGGTCGCCTTCGACCACGACTGCCGTGAGGGCATCTGCGGTGCCTGCGGTGTCGTGATCGACGGTGAGGCGCACGGCCCCGAGCGCACCACGACCTGCCAGCTGCACATGCGCAGCTTCAACGACGGCGACACCATCACGGTGGAGCCGTGGCGGGCCAAGGCGTTCCCGGTCGTCAGGGACCTGGTCGTGGACCGCGGCGCGTTCGACCGCATCATCCAGGCGGGCGGCTACATCAGCGCCCCGACGGGTACCGCGCCCGACGCCCACGCCAACCCGATCCCGAAGCCGGACGCGGACCGCGCGTTCGACGCCGCGACCTGCATCGGCTGCGGCGCGTGCGTGGCGGCCTGCCCGAACGCCTCCAGCATGCTGTTCACCGCCGCGAAGGTCACGCACCTGGGCATGCTCCCGCAGGGACAGCCCGAGCGGGCCTCGCGCGTGGTGAAGATGATCAACCAGCAGGACGAGGAGGACTTCGGCGGCTGCACCAACATCGGTGAGTGCGCCGCGGTCTGCCCGAAGGGCATCCCGCTGGACACGATCTCGCAGCTCAACCGCGATCTGCTGGGCTCGCTCAGCAAGGGCGTCGGCTGACCGCCGCCCCCTGTCGCACCGCACGGGCCGCGCTCCCCCGGGGGCGCGGCCCGTCGCCGTTCGCGGAGGTCACTCCGCCGGACGGCGGGGCGGTTCGGCGTCCTGCTCCACCGTCTTCCGGGACTGCTCCGGGACCCTGTGCGCCTGGCGGCTCGCGACGAAGTCCTCGACGGCGGTGATCACCGCGGCCTCGACGCTGACGCCGTCCCGCTCCGCGACCTCCCTGATCAGGGCATGGAGGCCGTCGTGCATGTGCAGATGCATGTCCATGGCACGAAGGTAGCGGCTGCCGGGTCCGGGCGTGGGGAAAACGCGGAGACCGACGCCTCCGGGCGCGTGCGCGGCCCGTCGCCGTTTTCCGGGAAGGGTCGCGTCGATGACCGCGACGGCGTCTGCCTTGGTCAGGTAGGGCGTCATTCGGCCAGCCCCGCCAGCAGTTCCGCGTCCTCCTCGGCGATCTCCAGCGCGTACCGGCGCACCTTCTCGGTCCGACGGTTCGCGAGGAACTCCCTGAGCGCGATGACGACCTCGGTGTTGACGCTGTTGCCGTCCTCCTCGGCGGCCTGCCTGACCTCCGCGTGTACGTCCTCGGGCAGGCGCAGACGCATGTTCATGCCGAGATGGTAACCGGAAGCGGTATCGCTCTTTGACAGGCAATGGAAAGCCCCTCCGTAGCGGCTCAGCCCTCGTGCTCGCGCCAGTGCCGGGGCAGGTCCCCGTACCCGACGCCGATCTCCACGGACTCCCCGTCCAGGCTCCGCACGTCCTCCCAGGCCACGTACCGCTCGTGGCGGCGCATCCAGCCCAGCACCCGGTGCCAGGGGGAGGGCGGCTCCAGCGAGCCCCCGTAGCCGAGGCGGCCCGCGAACGCGCCCCGGCCCAGCACCAGGCCCAGGACGGTGTAGACCTCCCCGTCGCGGCGCACGACCACGTCCTGGACCTCGCTGACCGTCCGGCCGGAGCCGTCCGTGACCCGGCGGCCGAGCAGCTCGCTGAACAGGAACCCGCTCACCGCCCCGCCCCCGGGATCCGGCCGATGACGTTGCGGCTCAGCCACCTCTCCGCCGCGCGGCTCCCCTCGGGCGCGGGAGTGGACAGGCGGGTCGTGGGGGAGAATTCCTCGACGTCGCCCACCGGAATCCGCACGGGCTCGTGCTCGGAGGGCCGCAGCCTCCTCAGCACCGTGCGCCACAGCCTCCCCAGGCGCCCCGAGAGCCTGGGGCCCAGGGCGGCGGAGTCGGTGAGCAGCGCCGCCATGGTCGGAGAGGCCCCCTCCTCCCAGGAGAACTCGACGTCGTCCGCCTTGCCCACCGGCTGTCCGTCGCGGTCGACGATCTGTCGGTCCAGCACGGTGAAGCCGATCCGGAACACGGACTCGCGCTCCCGGTCCTTCGGCATCTCACTGCCCCGCTTTCGTGTAGAGCATGAGGGGGACGGCGACGACCGACACCGCGAGCAGCAGGACCAGGTAGACCGAGCCCACGATGTTGGTGAACCGCGAGTTCACCCGGTCGCCCAGGTAGCGGCGGTCGTTGGCGACCACGAAGATCGGCAGGTAGGTCAGCGGCAGCGCCACCGCCGACAGCACGATGCTGTACTCGACCACCTTGACCGGGTCGATCCCGGTGAGGACGAAGAGGGTGCCCGCCACCAGGCCCAGCAGGATGACGGAGTGGAAGAGGGCCGCCCGCACGGGCGGCCGGGTCTTGCCCCAGGGCCAGCCGAAGTACTGGGCCACGCTGTAGCCCGATGCCAGGGCCGACTCCAGCGCGGCGCCGAAGGTGGCCGCGAAGAAGCCCACGACGACCACGACCAGCCCGAGCTTGCCCAGTGCCGCCACCACGGGGAGCGCGACCTGGCCCAGGTCCTCCACGTGGACGTCGGCGGGCATGAGCCAGGCCGCGGCGCAGCCCATGATGGCCAGGGCGAGCAGGCCGCCCACCGGGAAGCCGAGGAAGATGTTGACCCTGGCCGTGGCCAGGTCGCGGGGGGTCCACCGCTCCTCCACCCCGCTGGAGGAGAAGAACAGGACCGAGTAGGGGGTCATCGTCGCGCCGAACAGCGCGATCGCGTAGTAGGCCCACACCGACCACTCCTCGTCCGGGGGAGGGGAGGGGCTCGCGGCGCTGGCCGCGAGACCTCCCCAGTCGGGCTCCAGCCGCCACAGGGCGAAGGCGAACACGACCAGGGCCAGGCCGAGCAGCCCGTAGGTCTTCTCCATCCACCCGAACGGCATCCGCCACACGACCACCCAGACCAGGAACCCGGCCACCGGGACCCACAGCAGGTAGTGGACGCTGCTGGCCAGTTCGAGGGCGAGCGCGATACCGCCGATCTGCGCCGACATGGTCAGCAGGGTGATGACGTAGGACGCCAGCAGGTTGGCCAGGCCCGCGCGGGCGCCGAGCCGCTCGCGGACCAGGTCGAAGACGGCCCGGCCGCTGACGGCCGTGACGCGCGCCGCCATCTCGGTGAAGAGCATGATCCCGACGACGCCGAGGGGGATCACCCAGGCCAGGGACATCCCGAAGCGGGAGCCGACCACGGAGGCGGAGACCAGGTCGCCGATGTCCAGGAACCCGCCGACGGCGGTGAGCATGCCCAGGGTGAAGGACAGGAGGATCCTCACCGCAGCTCCTCCTGGAGCTTCGCCAGCGCGTCGGCGGTCCCGCGGAGCTCCTCGGCGGCCCCGGCCACCCCGTCGCGGTCCTCCCGCCCCAGCGCGATGCGCAGGGCGGACAGGCCGTGGACGGCGGCGTCGGACAGGTCCGTCACCTCGTCCCGCAGGCCGTCACAGCCCGGAGAGGGCGGCTGGAGGGTGCCGAAGGTGTCGGTGAGGGACCGGGCCGAGTCCTCCGCGTCCTTGGCGCTGACCTCCAGGTAGGGCCGGAACGCCCGGTCGTCCTCGGCCAGTTCCGCGACCAGCGTCCCCGTGCGGACGGCCGACAGCAGGTCCCCGGTGGTCTGCCGGGCGTCGTCGAGGTAGGCGTCACCGGTCAGCGCCGGGGCGGTACAGGCCGCTGACGCCAGCGCGAGGGCCGCCGCCAGGGCGGTGGGAGCGCACCGCGCGAGGAGGCCCCCGGACCTGCGGGGACGCCCCGGACGTGGCCATTCGCTACCCGTCATGGCTCAGGACCCTAACCGCGCGGGGTCCGGCGACCGGGCCCATCCGCGGCGTGTCACCCGGACGTTCGCGGTGTGTCGTCCGGCGGCCGTGCCGAGCCTCGGGGCGGCAGCCGACTCCCTCAGGTCCGGTAGCGCCGCGCGACCGTGTGGAAGGCCTCCTTGGGCTCCCAGGACGACGGGTCGTCCCCGGCCGTGCGCACCACGCCGAACCCGGCCGCGTCCAGGTCGTACACGGGGTCCTCGCTGTGCGGGAAGCCCGGCATGGCGAACGTGAACACGAACGCGCCGTGGACCCCCCGCTCCCGGTACAGCCCCAGCAGCGCGTCCAGGTACCCGGCCTGCACGGCCTCGTTGCGCGCGGTGCCCCGGCGCAGGCGCGGCGGGTCGGCGAACCAGTTCACCGCGAGGAAGGACGCGGCCCCCCGCAGGTCGGCCCCGTCGTGGGCGCCGCAGCCGAACTCGGTGATCACCAGGGGCTTGCCGCAGCCGTCCCGGAGGGCGTCCAGGCGCCGTTCGTAGGCGTCGGCGTCGGTCCCGGACCGGTACAGGTTCACCCCGGCCAGGTCGAAGCCCGACCAGTCCACCTCCTCCCAGGCCCCGGCCCCGTAGGTCACCGGCCCCCCGAAGTGCTCGCGGGCCACGTCCAGGGCAGCGGCGAGCAGCGAGGCGAGCCTGCGCCGCATCCTCCGTTCGAAGGGGCGGCGCAGCCACGGGCGGGTCACGAACTGGAGGCGGGCGAGTTCGCTCCGGCCGGGGAGCGGGCCGGGGGAGGTCAGCGAGAACTCGGTGCCGACCATGAGGGTCACGCGGCCGGGGTGCTCCAGGCGCAGTTCCTCGGCCATGCGGGCGGTGGCGGCCAGGTGCTCCAGCCGCTCCGCGAGCGGCGGGTTCTCCGGCTGCGGGCGCACCCACACGTCCAGGCCCGCCTCCAGGGCGGCGCGCGAGGCGGCCCGCTGCCGTCCGGTGTCGGCGCCGATCAGCATCACCGAGGTGCAGTGCAGGTCCTCGCGGATGACGCGCATGTCGCGCGCCGCCGCGTCCTCGGACACGTTGTCGGTGTGGTGGGAGATTCCTCGGATGTCCACGCGCCCATCCTGTCAGGGGGTGCGGTGGAGCAGAAGGCCCCGATCCGTCCGGGTTCCGTCCCGGGCCCGTCCCCGGCCGGCCTCCGCGTGCGCCGGGACCCCGGAGGCGGCGGGGGCGGCGGACCGCCGGGCTCCGGGGGGCGCCGGAACGCCCGGGGCTGCGGGCCGCCGGACGAGCGGACCTCAGAAGGCGGCGGGGCGCAGCATGCAGTAGGTCGAGGGGGCCGCCGGGGGGTGGACCGCCCGCACCACCCGGAAGTCGTAGTCCTCGTAGTAGCCGATGTCCGCCGGGTCCGCCGTCTCCAGGTAGACCGGCACGCCGTCCGCGTCGGCCCGGGCCAGGCCCTCGCGCAGCAGTCGCGCCCCCGTGTCGGTCCCGTCCGTCGCCGGGTCGGCGCCCAGCACGCACAGGTACCAGTGCGGACCCTCCGGCACGGACGCCCTGACCTCGCCGTTGTACCAGGTCAGCTCCGGCAGCCGGGACAGCCCCACCAGGCTGAACCAGTGCGGCAGCGACCGCAGCGGGACCGCGGCTCCCTCCCGACCCGCGCCGGGCGGGGTCCACAGGGCCGCGCCCCGTACCACCGGGACGCGCGCGGGGCCCTCCGGGGACTCCGCCACGGTGGCGTGGCCGCCGGGGACGTGCCCGAACCCGGCCAGCAGCGCGCACGCGCGGAAGTTCTGCGCCATGCGCAGGTCGTCGTCCGGGAAGAGCCACCGGAAGAGCGGGTCGTGGTAGAGGGCGCGGCCCAGAACCCGGGCCACGGCGGGCACGTCGTTCATGGTCGCGGTGCGGACCGGCTGTACCGCTGTGGGGGTCACGGGCGCTGCCTCTTCCCTGGGGCCGGGGTCCCCCTGTGCCTGGGGCTCCGATCACCGCTCATGGTAGGGCGCGCGACCGTCGCGGGTGGGGCGTTTTCCCGGGAAAGGACGGCTCTCCGGGAAGGGACGGCTCCCGGAGGGGGCAGCGGGTCCGCGGGGCCTCAGGAGGGTTCGCGCAGCAGGAAGTAGTTGGTTCCCGCCTCGGGGCTCTGCGCCTCCCGGACCAGCCGGAACCCGAACCGCTCGTAGAAGCCGACGGTCTTGGGGTTGAGCGTCTGGGTGAACACCGGCAGGCCCTGGGAGTCGGCGCGGTCCAGACCCGAGGTGAGCAGCCCCCCGCCGACGCCGGTGCCGACGGCGGCCGGGTCCACGCCCAGCGCCGCCAGGTACAGGTGGGGCTCCTGGGGCGCGGCCAGCTTCCACTCGGCGAACACGCGCACGAACGCGGCCAGCCGGGTGCGGCCGATCAGGGGACCCCAGTGCGGCCAGGTGCGCAGCGACACCAGCTGGCCCTCGGGGTTGGCGGTGGGCGGAGCCCACAGCGCCGCGCCGCGCACCACCGGCGCGTCCTCGCTGCCGTCACTGGTCTCGGCGACCCGTGTGTCACCCGAGGGGACGTAGCCGAAGCCCGCGGTCAGGGCGAAGAAGCGGCGGGTCCGGGCCATCCGCATCTCGTCGTCGGGGAACAGCCACCGGAAGAGCGGGTCCTCCTGCGCTGACCTGGCCAGAACGCGCGCGACACCGGCGACGTCGTCCATCGTGGCGGTACGGGAGGCTGCTGTGACGGTTGGACTCATCCCGAAATCTCTCTGATAGGGGCCTTTCGACCATGGTAGATCACGGAACCATCACGACAGTGCCGTGGTGGGGGTCGGGGAGTCCGCGGAGAAGGCGGCCGGGACCGGCTGGTCGAACACGTGGGCCCGCACCCAGGCGTGCATGGCGATCGCGGCCGCGGCCCCGGCGTTGATCGACCGGGTCGAACCGAACTGGGAGATCGACAGCACCGCCCGGCAGACCCGCCGCACCTCCTCGGAGAGCCCCGGCCCCTCCTGCCCGAACACCAGCACGGCGTTCCTGGGCAGCGGGTAGGTCTCCAGCGGCACCGAACCCGGCAGGTTGTCCACGCCGAGCAGCGCCAGGCCGCGCTCCTCGGCCCACGCCACCAGCGCCTCGGTGTCGGGGTGGTGGTGGACGTGCTGGTAGCGGTCGGTCACCATCGCGCCGCGCTTGTTCCAGCGGCGGCGGCCCACGATGTGCACGGCCGCGCACCCGAACGCGTTGGCGGTGCGCACGACCGAGCCTATGTTGAAGTCGTGTGTCCAGTTCTCGACGGCGACGTGGAAGGGGTGGCGCACGGTGTCGAGGTCGGCGACGATCGCCTCGCGTCGCCAGTACCGGTAGCGGTCCACGACGTTGCGGCGGTCGCCGCCCGCGAGCAGTTCGGGGTCGTAGTGGTCGCCCTCGGGCCAGGGGCCCTCCCACGGGCCCACGCCCACCTCGCGCGCCTCGTCCTCGCCGGCTCCGTCCGCGGGCTCGCGGGAGGCGGGACCGCGGACGGAGCCGGAGGGAGGGAACTGGGGTGCGGGGTGCTCGTTCATCCGTTCCAGCTTACGAACGCTCCGCGGTGGGACCTCCTACAGGTGGATGTCCCCGTGGAAGTCGCGGCCCTGGAACACGCGCGCCCTGCCGCTGACGTCCCCCTGGATGCTGTTGTGCACGGCTCCGTCGCCCTCCTGGACGAACTCGCGGCGCAGTTCCCCCATCAGCGCGCGCACGGCGGGGTCCTCGCCCTCCGCCCGCTCCAGGTGCGCGGCGACGGCGGCAAGCGCCTCGGGGTCCTCCGGCTCCAGGAGTGCGTCGTCCAGGACCTGCTGGGATTCGGGGTCGGAGCGAAAGCGCGCGAAGACCGCCTTGCGCAGGGACTTGAAGGCGGCGACGGTGCCTTCGGTCGCCGCCTCGGTGATCTTGCCGACCGCGCCGGTGACGACGGCGGCGGCGATGGCGAGGGTGACGGGATCGGCCACGGGGGGCTCCTTCGTGAGGGAGGTTGCGTTCCGCGACCCAGTCTTCCCCCTCAGGCGCGGCGCTGTCTCCTCCTCGCGACGAGAAGCGCCACCCCGCGCCAGCCGAGCATGGTCGCGGCGAGGAACAGGGAGGTGACGATGACGAAGCTGGTCGGGGCGCCCTCCCCGAGGAACACGCGCACCGCCATCCCGCCGACCACGGTCACGGCCCACACGAACAGGCCCGTCGGCCAGATCCGGACAGGGGCGGTCCAGGCGCGGGTGACCGCCCAGCCCAGGGCGGTCGCGGCGGCGAAGGGCCATGCGGTCCAGGCGATCTCGGCCAGGGCCGTGCCGGTCCCGTGGTCGGTCCTGCCGATCACGACGAAGGCCAGCACGCAGACCAGGTCGGCCAGCAGCGCGGCGAGGGCGCGCGGAGCGGTGGAGGAACGCATACGGCCAGGCTATGCCCGGGCCGCGGGAACGGCCGGGCGGGGCGGGCGCAGCGTCGCGACGTGTCGGTGGAGCACGTCCGGTGCGTCGCGTCGGTGGAGCGCGGGCTCCGGTCGCGGGCCGGTTCGGTGGTGGGTGCGGGGTC
>NZ_QPFC01000549.1:0-4376 GCF_003427465.1 Nocardiopsis sp. TNDT3
CGGGGAGCGCGAACAGGGCGGCGGGGCGTCCGCCGAAGGAGCGGTAGTGGTCGAACAGGTGCGGGTGGTAGAGCCCCGAGCCCGCCGCCAGCTCGGTCACGGCCCTCTCCCGGCCGGTGGTGTGCAGGCTGCCGGTGCCGCCGCCGTTGACGAAGCGCAGGTCGGCGACCTCCCTGACGGCGTGGACGATGGCGGCGCGGCGCTTGGCCAGCTCCACGGCCGAGCGGCGCTGGACGGCGCGCAGGAGGCGTCCGTAGAGCGGTCTGCCGGGCGGGGCGTCGCCCACCCCGGCGATCTGGCCCTCGTAGGCCATGATCCCGTCCAGCTCCAGTCCGGGGCGGGCCGCGACCGCGCGGGCGAACGCGGCGGCCTGGGCCGGGGTGCGCACGGGGGAGCGGTAGGTGCCCACGCGCAGGCGCGGTCCCACGGGCTGCCAGCTGGTGTCGACGTCCAGGCACACCCGGACCGGCGGGGCGTCGGGGCCGCGGGATTCGGCGGCGTCGGCGACGGCGGCGCCGATCAGGTCCAGGTGCGCGGTGTCGTCCACCATCAGGGTGATCGCGCGGGCGGCGCGGGGGTCGCGCACGAGCCTGGCCAGGGCCTGGCGGTCGACGGTGGGGTAGGCGACGAGGACGTCGTCGCTGAGGGGGCGGTCGCCGGTGGCCAGCCAGAGGGCCTCGGGCAGGGTGAAGGCCATGACGCCCGCGTAGCCGGGCAGGGCGAGGACGGTGCGCAGCAGTTCGCGGCTGCGCACGGACTTGCTGGCGATCCGGATGGGCCTGCCGTGGGCGCGGCGGGTCAGGTCGGCCGCGTTGGAGCGCAGGGCGGCGAGGTCGACGAGGGCGAAGGGGGCTTCGAGTCCGCGTGTGGCGGACTCGTACGTTTCGCGCAGACTTGTCATGTCCTGAGCATGCCAGAACATGAATGTCTTTCATATTCTCGGCGGAAAAGGGGACCCGGTACCCCCGTGGCGGGCGGTCCGCGGACGACCTCGCGACAACCGGCCCCCGGTGTCGCGGGGGCGATACCCTGGGGTGTCACGGCTGATCAGCCGTCCGACCCCGGGAGTGGTTCTTTCCATGAGTGAGCGTGAGTACGTCCTGACCCTTTCGTGCCCCGACAGCCGGGGCATCGTCGCCGCTGTGGCCAACCTGCTGTCCGACCACGGTTGCAACATCACCGAGAGTCAGCAGTACGGCGACCACTACACGGGGCGCTTCTTCCTGCGGATGCAGTTCGTGGCGGAGCGGGGCGGCGACGGCGTGGTGGGGGAGGACGTCCTGCGCGGCGCCTTCGCGGCGCTGGCGGGCGACTTCGGCGGCCGGGGCGGCGACGCGTTCGTGGAGTGGACCCTCAACCCCCGCGACGTGCGCCCGCGCATGATCGTGATGGTGTCCAAGTTCGGCCACTGCCTCAACGACCTGCTCTACCGCCAGCGCAGCGGCCTGCTGGACGCCGACATCGCCGCCGTGGTCTCCAACCACCCCGACCTGGAGTTCCTGGCCGACTCCTACGGCGTGGACTTCCACCACCTGCCCGTCACGGCCGGGAGCAAGAAGGAGCAGGAGGCGCGCCTGCTGGAGCTGGTCGACTCCTACGACGTGGACCTGGTAGTCCTGGCGCGCTACATGCAGGTGCTCTCCGAGCAGCTGTGCGCCAAGATGTCCGGCCGGATCATCAACATCCACCACTCCTTCCTGCCCAGCTTCAAGGGCGCCCGGCCCTACCACCAGGCCCACGCGCGCGGTGTGAAGCTGATCGGCGCGACCGCCCACTACGTCACCGCCGACCTCGACGAGGGCCCGATCATCGAGCAGGAGGTGTCCCGGGTGGACCACACGCACAGCCCGGAGCAGCTCACGGCGATCGGCCGGGACCTGGAGTCGGTGGCGCTGGCGCGCGCGGTCAACTGGCACGCGCAGCGCCGCGTACTGCTCAACGGGGACAAGACGGTCATCTTCGGCTGAGCCGGACGCCCGCCGCGCGGCGGCGGGGTGCGGTCCGCGCACGGGGGCGCCCGAGGGCGCCCCCGTGCGTTTTCCTGCCCCGACCAGATCCTCGACGCTGTTTTGGGTCGGAGATGGGACTGACCTTGCCCGTTCCGACCAGGAAAAATTACTCACAGTGCTTTGTCGGATACAGTGTGTATGTATATGGTGTGGTCAGTTCGACATCCTTCCGGCCAGGACACGGGCCCGGGTTTCGGTCCGGCCCTCTGGGAGGGCACATCCGCCGGGAAGACGCGGGGAGCGGTCCGGGGACGCCTTCGGCGCCGCGACCGTCCGTGCGGCCCGCACACTGCGTAGGGGGACCCAGTGACGGACATGAGAACCGAGACCAAGGTGCCGGGAGCCCGCGAGTCGGGCCGGACCAGCCGGGGGGACTCCTCGCGCGATGAGGGCGGGCGCACCCAGATCGCGGACGGCGTGGTCGCCAAGATCGCCGGCATGGCCGCGCGTGAGATCGGCGGCGTCCACGCCATGGGCGGCGGGACCGCGCGTGCGGTCGGCGCGGTCAGGGACGTGGTGACCCGGGGCGGCGACAGCGGCTCGGTCGCGCGGGGCGTCTCGGTCGAGGTGGGCGAGCGCCAGGCCGCCGTCGACATCGACCTGGTCGTCGAGTACGGAGCCGCCATCCAGGACCTGGCCGCGGCCGTGCGCCGCAACGTCACCTCGGCGGTGGAGCGCATGACCGGGCTGGAGGTCACCGAGATCAACATCCGGGTGGACGACATCCACCTGCCCGACGACGACCGCGGCGAGGACGACGGCGAGTCCGCGCCCCGGGTGCAGTGATGGCGGCCGCCGACGGGGACCCGGGCGAGGTCGCCCGGCGCCTGGTGCGGGAGGCCGAGCGCTTCCCGGACGTGGTGGAGCTGTCCTCGGGGGGTTTCGGCACGCTGACCACGCCCGTCCCCGGAGGACGGGTCCTGGGGGTGGCGGTACGCGACGACAGCGTCGAGGTCGGCGTCGTGGTCCGGTTCGGGCGGCCCCTGCCGGAGATCGCCGCCGAGCTGCGCCGCGGCCTGACCCCGGTCGCCGGGGGCCGTACCGTCCACGTGTCCGTGGAGGACGTGGTCGCGGGACTGCGGGACGGCGCCCGTACGGGTGGTTGAGCAGGCAGCATCGGGTGCTGGACAAGAGGGGGAAGCCATGTGGCCCATCGTCGGACTGTCCTACGGGACGGTACTGGGTCTTGCCGCCGCGTTCGGCGGGTTCACGGCCTTCGCGCTGGTCCTGATCCTGGGGCTCGCGGGGTTCGTCGCCGGTCGGACGATGGAGGGCGAGATCGACCTCACCGCGATGTTCTCGCGGCGCTCCGCCTGAGATGTGAGGGAGCGGACGTGGCCGGAGTGCGGACCAGTACGGTTCCCCGACAGAGGGAACGCCCGGGCGACGAGGTCGCCCGGGAGCGGAGCGGGGGCGGGGGAGGACGCGACCCCGGCGGCCGCACCGTCATCGAACCCGGTGTGGTCGAGAAGGCGGCCGCGCGTGCGGTCCGCGAGGTCCCCGGCGCCCTCCCCGCCCGGTCGCGCACGGCGCGGGCCCGGGTGAGCGGCGAGGTCGTGCTGCTCAGGCTGAGGGTCGGCGTCCGCTACCCGCACTCGGTGCGCGAGGTCGCCGCACGGGTGCGCGGGCACGTCGGGCGGCGGATCGAGCAGATCACCGGAAAACGGGTCCACCACATCGACATCGAGATCGCGGAGTTGGTGCGCTGACATGACCACCGTGGAAGAGGTGCTCGGACGCCCCGACCAGGGCGTCGACCGCCGGGCCAGGCGGGTGGCCGTCCACACGTTCCGTCCGCGGCGGTCCTGGCCCGCGGTGATCACGGGCTTCGTGATCCTCCTCGTGGCCGTCGTGGCCGCCGCCGAGGTGATCTCGGCCCTGGCGGGAAGCCCGCTGGGGCTGATCCCGGTCGGCGCGGCCAGCGGGTACGCGGCGACCACGACCTGGTCGATGCCGTCGGTGCAGATCGCCTCGGCGGTCCTGGCGCTGATCGGGCTGGCCCTGATCGTGGCAGCCCTGGCCCCCGGACGGGGGCGCTGGACGGCCCTGCGCACCGACGACCCCGCCCTGGTGGTGGGGCTGACCCGGCCCGCGCTGCGCCGGGCGGTGGCCGCCGCGGCCGAGGGCGTCAGCGGCGTCGACGGCGTGCACGTGACGGTGCGCGGCAACAGGATCCGGGTGCACGCGCGCACCGGGATGCGCGGGTCGGCGGGGCTGCCCGCCGAGGTGACCGCGGCAGTGGAGCGGCGGTTGGAGGAGCTGGCGCCGCTGCGCAGCATGCGGATCGCCACCCACGTGCGGTACGCGGAGGGTTGACCATGGCTGGTGACAGGTCGCGCAGGTCGGCGCGGGGAAACCGGTGGGGGC
>NZ_QPFC01000550.1:0-4214 GCF_003427465.1 Nocardiopsis sp. TNDT3
GGGCCGGGTGCTCCGGCCCCGCGGGACAGCGGGCGGCGCTACTTGCGCTTGCCGAAGCGCTTCTCGAAGCGGGCGACGCGGCCACCGGTGTCCAGGATCTTCTGCTTGCCCGTGTAGAACGGGTGGCACTCGGAGCACACCTCGGCGCGGATCTTGCCCTCGGTGACGGTGCTGCGGGTGGTGAAGTGGGCACCGCAGGTGCAGGTCACCTCGGTAGCGACGTACTCGGGGTGGATGTCGGCCTTCATGTGTGTCTCCTCATCAGGGGCGCAACCGCCGGACGCATGACGGGCCGGGCCGCCAGGGGCGGGTCGGTCGTCGTGGGCCATGCGCGAACCGGTGTCGCGGCGATCCGGGTAACGGGGCGGCGGGCCCAGCCGAAGCAGGGCGGGCCACTCCCCGCTACCAGTTTGCCAGACCCACAACGTTGCCGGGACCAGTACCTATTCCTCCCCCTTCCCGCGGCCTCCTCCGGGGGCGGTTCCGGCGGTGCGGGAGGGGGGCTTGTCCGCGTCGGCCCGGCGCATGAGGAGGACGAGCGCGGCGAGCACGGCGAGGAGCAGAAGGAGCATGACGGTGCCGGCGCCGGGGCCGAACCCGTAGACGAGGACGTAGCTCACCGACCCCGCCAGCAGCACGTAGTAGGTCATGGGCAGGAGGCTCTGGCGGATGAGGTCTCCCTCGCGTCCGGCCAGTCCGACCACGGCGGAGGCGGCGACCACGTTGTGCACGGTGATCATGTTGCCCGCGGCTCCGCCCACGGCCTGGGTGGCCACGACGGTCTCGGGCGGGATGCCGATGCGTTCGGCGGTGGAGAACTGGAAGAGGGAGAACATCAGGTTGGACACGGTGTTGGAGCCCGCGACGAAGGCGCCCAGGGCGCCGATCCAGGGGGCGTAGAGCGGCCAGGCGGTCCCGCCCAGTTCGGCGGCTCCGGCGGCGAGGGTGAGCGGCATGCTCTCCATGGCGGTGTCGCCGAAGTCGCCTCCGGTGTTGATGAAGACGCGGACGAGCGGGACGGCGAAGAGCAGGGCGACGGCCGCCCCGGCCAGCTGCGATCCGGCCATCCGCCAGGAGTCGGCGATCTGGCGGCGGGTCATGCGGTGCAGGCCGTAGGTGAGCAGGCAGACGAGGATGAAGGTCGCGCCGGGAGAGTAGAGGGGTTCGACGAGCTGGGAGACGGGGGTGCCGAAGATGTCGGTGGCTCCGACCGCGACGCCGGTCAGCCAGTCCTCCAGGGGCGTGATGGTGCGGGTGGCCACCAGCAGCGCGGCGACCATGAGGTAGGGCGCCCAGGCGGCCAGGAACCCCACGCGTCCGCCGTCGGCGCGCGCGGTCTCGCCGTCCCCCGGGGAGAGCGTGCCGCTCCAGCGGGCCAGCCAGTCCTCGCGGGGCGGGAAGTCCCAGGTCCGCTTGGGCATGAGGAAGCCCCGGCGTGCGGCGAGGACGACGATGACCAGACCGGTGAGGCCGCCGAGGAGGCTGGTGAACTCCACGCCGAGGAAGTGGTTGTACAGGACCGAGGGGACGGTCATGGCGAAGGCGGCGAACAGCGCGAACCTCCACACTCCGAGGCCGTCGGAGAAGCGCCGGTTCCCGCCGTAGAAGCCGCAGAGCATGCAGCAGATGAAGAGCGGGACGAGGGTTCCGGCGACGGCGTGCAGCAGGACGGTCTGGAACCCGATCAGGCTGACGAACCCGGGCATGTCCAGGCCGAGTTCGGCGGCGCGCGCGGCGACCGCGGACGACCCCTCCAGCCCTCCGGAGACGCCGACGAGGATGGGTGTGCCCACCGCGCCGAAGCTGACCGGCGTGCTCTGGATGACCAGTCCGACCATGACGGCGGCCATCGCGGGGAAGCCCAGGGCGAGCAGGAGCGGCGCGACCACGGCGGCGGGGGTGCCGAAGCCGGAGGCGCCCTCGATGAAGCTGCCGAACAGCCAGCCGATGATGATCGCCTGGACGCGGCGGTCGGGGCTGATGTCGGTGAAGGTGGTGCGGATGGTGGCGATGGCGCCGCTCTTGGTGAGGGTGGACAGCAGCAGGAGCGCGCCGAAGATGATGTAGAGCAGGCCGATCGCGAGGATGAGGCCCTGGACGGTGGAGGCGGCGATCGCGACCCAGTCGGTCTGCCAGAAGAGGACGGCGACGGCGACCACGACGACGTATCCGGCGGGCATCGCGTACATGGCCGGGAGACGGAATCCGACGAGCAGGACGCCGACGAGGACGATCGGGGCGAGCGCGAGGAGGCTGAGTGGGGCGAGGTTGTCCATCCGGGCGGCTCCCTGGTGCGGGGACTACTCGACGGCGAGACCCTAAATCGTTTTCCCGCCGCGGGATACACCCTTCTGTGATCCGCAACACAGTAGTGATCTTTTTCGTCTCACGGGCTGACTCTTCCGCGATTCGAAAGGAAAGCGGTGGAGCGCGGTCCCGCCCGGGCGGGACCGCCTGCCGCGGACACACCGCGCGGACACGACGAAGCCCCCCTCCCGGAACGGGAGAGGGGCCTGCTTCGACCCGGGGGCCGCGGGTCAGCGCTCGGGACCCACGGTGGTCTTCTGGATCTGGAGCAGGAACTCGGCGTTGCTCTTGGACTCCTTCATCTTGTCCAGGAGCAGCTCGATGGCCTGCTGGGTGTCGAGCGCGTGCAGCACCCGGCGCAGCTTCCAGACCACGCCCAGCTCCTCGGAGGACATGAGGATCTCCTCCTTGCGGGTGCTGGACGCGTCCACGTCCACCGCCGGGAAGATCCGCTTGTCGGCCAGGCTCCGGTTGAGCTTGAGCTCCATGTTGCCGGTGCCCTTGAATTCCTCGAAGATCACCTCGTCGGCGCGCGAGCCGGTCTCGACCAGCGCCGTGGCCAGGATGGTCAGCGAGCCGCCGCCCTCGATGTTGCGGGCCGCGCCGAAGAAGCGCTTGGGCGGGTAGAGCGCCGTGGAGTCCACACCGCCGGACATGATGCGCCCGCTGGCCGGGGCGGCCAGGTTGTAGGCGCGGCCCAGGCGGGTGATGGAGTCCAGCAGGACGACGACGTCCATGCCCATCTCCACGAGCCGCTTGGCGCGCTCGATGGCCAGGTCGGCGACGACCGTGTGGTCCTCGGCGGGCCGGTCGAAGGTCGAGTGGATGACCTCGCCCTTGACCGTGCGCTGCATGTCGGTGACTTCCTCGGGCCGCTCGTCGACCAGGATCACCATCAGGTAGCACTCGGGGTTGTTCTCGGTGATGGCGTTGGCGATCGCCTGCACCACCATCGTCTTGCCCGCCTTGGGCGGGGAGACGATCAGCCCGCGCTGGCCCTTGCCGATGGGCGCCACCAGGTCGATGATGCGCGTGGTGAGGATCTGCGGCTCGGTCTCCAGGCGCAGGCGCTCCTGGGGGTACAGGGGGACCAGCTTGGAGAACTCCTGGCGGCCCCTGGCCTGGTCGGGCGACATGCCGTTGACCGAGTCCAGGCGGACCAGGGCGTTGAACTTCTCCCTGCGCTCGCCGTCCTTGGGCTGGCGGACCGCGCCGATGATGTGGTCGCCCTTGCGCAGGCCGTGCTTGCGGACCTGGGCCAGGGAGACGTAGACGTCGCTCTGGCCGGGGAGGTAGCCGGTGGTGCGCACGAAGGCGTAGTTGTCCAGGATGTCGAGGATGCCCGCGACCGGCAGCAGGACGTCGTCCTCGCCGATCACCGGCTCCGGCTCCTGGCCCCCGCCGCGTCCGCGGCGGTCCCGACGGTCCCGGCGGCGTCCGCGGCGGCGTCCGCCGAAGTCGTCGTCGTCGCCACCGCCACCACCGGAGCCGCGGCCCTGGTTCTGGCCGCCACCACCCTGCTGGGCGTTGCTGTTCGCGTTCTGGTCGTCACCGCCGCGGTTGCGGTTGCGGCGGTTGCGCTGGCGCTCGCGACCCTGCCCGGACCTGTTGTCACGGTCCTCGGCGGAGTCGGGGCCGTTCTTCTGGGGGGTGCTGGATGTCTTGGTCACGCTGCTCGCGGAGGTAGAGGATTCGGCGCCGTCCACGGCCCGGGGCTGGTCGCCGGGCTCGTCACCGCGTCGGCGGGACGAACGACGACCGCGGGAGGGCTTGTCGCCCCGTCCGCCCTGGGGGTCGGTCACGGCCTGGTCCGACGGCTGCTTGTCCGCGCGCTTGCGCGGGGCCTCGTCCGTGCCCGGCGTCTCGGGAGCCTCGGCCCGGCCGTCGGTTGCCTCGACCTTACCGGC